>NZ_ALKG01000039.1 GCF_000286455.1 Selenomonas sp. FOBRC6 | reverse complement strand
CGTAGACCTCCTCATGCAGCAGGGAGAGCAGGGGGTTGACGATGTTGCCGAGTCCGCTGTTCTGCAGGTAGACGAGCGGCGTCTTGCCCGTCGCGAGGTGATAGCCCGCCGCGAGCGCTGCAGCATTCCCCTCGTTCGCGGCGATCATATGCGCGGGGCTGTTCGCGCCGTACGTGTCCATGAGACAGTCCACGAGCGGGCGCAGTTTCGAGTCCGGCACGCCCGCATAAAACTCCGCGCTGAGCGCGACAATCAGATCGTTGACGTTCATATATGCTCCTTCTGTGTGACTGTGCCACGTGTATCGTCGGCCGGCGCTCGCCATAGTTTGCTACATTTCCTCCGGCAGGGGAAACATCTCTCCGTTGTTTCCGATCCCCTGCAGGAATTCCCTCACGCGCGGATAGAAGAATGCACGCAGTTCCGGGATGTCGATCTCGTGTCCTGCGATGCCCTCATAGGCGCGCGGATAAATACCAACCTTCGTCCGTGCGAGATCGGCAGTGCCGCTGAGGGAGACGGGATCCAGCGTCTCGAGACAGAGCGTATGCTCTCGCGCGCGTGCTGCGAGATGGTAGTATTTACGTGGAAAGAGAGAATTGCTGAATGCGATCTCGCGCCCCGTCCCTCCGAACAGTTTCGGCAGAACTCCGTCCACATTTTCGCCTGCGCGAAAGCCGAGCAGATGGGCGAGCGTTGGGTAGATGTCGACTGCACTCGTCAGCTCCTCTGCGACCATTCCCTCGGGGACGCCGGCGCCGCGCATCATCCACGTTGCACCCGTCAGCTGCGCATCCACGATGTAATGCGTCGGGCTGAAGATCGGCACGCCGTGATCCGAGTAGAGGCTTACAAGATAGTCCTCGGGCGCATAGTGCTCCTCGAGATAGGAAAAGAGTGCACCAAGCGTGCGGTCTGTATCGTGTACCGCCTGCCAGAACGCCGTTTGATAAAATGCGCTTGGGCGCAGATAGGGGCTCGTCACCTTCTCTTTCGAGCCGGAGAGACGCCCCGCAAGAGGCAGTCGCATCTGTGCCGCAGAGGAGATCTGGAACGCCTCCCCACCCCACGGATGCACATCGCCGAAATGGAGGAAGATGAAGTGATCCGCCTCCCCACAGCCGTCCAAATAACGGATGGTACGCTCGACCCCCTCATAGGCATGGAGGCGATAGGGTGAGACGACAAGGCGGTCATAGCCGCGCGTCACACCGTTGTAGATGCCGATACCGTCACCCATGAGGCTTGACGTTGCATAGCCGACATCGCGTGCCCGCTCGGCAATGGTTATGCAGTCTTTGTTCAGTTCGATTGCTGCCCACTCGCTGAACACACCCGTATGTTGCGGGTACATCCCTGTTTCGATCGTCGCGAGCGAGGGATAGGTGTACTCAAGTACGGAGAAATGCTGATCGAAGATCGTGCCGCGCGCGAAGAAGCGTGCCGTATTCGGCATATGCTCTGCAAACGAAGTGCGCAGCACCTGCCACGGGAGCGCGTCCACGAGGATGTTCAGCACAAGCTTTTTACGTGTGGGGCTGTGGCCGAGGCGGATCGGTGTTCCGACAATGAAGTCCTCTGTCGACGTGAATACAGTATCTTCATTCAGTCGGAAATAATTCGGCGTTGCGGGATTCAGCCAGATATTGTCATCCACCGACTCTGTCTGCGCCGTGAGCATCTGTCCGTCCGCTGTGCCAAAGATGGGGACAATCGCCTCCGTTCCCGCCTCGATGGAGATGTGCGCTTCCTTCGGCGCACGCGTCGCACGCATAATGTCGAAGGAGAAATCCCCGCCGACATTGTTCGCAAGTCCTGAGGCATGCGCAATCGAATTCATCAGCCACCGCTTGTTCCCGTGGATCTCCTGATCTGTGTATGCGCCGACGTAGTAATGCGGTGTAATATGCTGAGAGACGGGCAGGAACTCCTCGAAGAAGACCGTCGACTCTGCGGTCAGCCCCCCTGCGGGCGTGTAGTGCATACGGCTCAGGGCGTAGGGAGCATAGTTCGCCTTGCCCGTTGCGCGCGAGAGGCGAGCCAGCGTCTCCTCCGTCAGCGCAGAGGCGGGTACATTGGGGGAAAACGGTACATGGAAGAAGTTCAGCGGATAGCCCTGCATGACGAGTGCATCCGCATACCGATCGCACGCCGCATAGGCACGGGCGAGCACATCCCAGACGCGAGGCTCCACAGGGCGTCTGCGAAAGGCACGCTCTCCGCAGACGATCGCGGACGCTGCATCGCCAGTTGCGAGCAGATACTCCGCGGCAAAGATGTCCGCATGCACGGGAGTGCCCTGTACTTCGCGATAGGTGGCAAGCAGTGTGAGGAACTCATCGTCATAGGAACTTTTCTCTGCGCGCGCAAGAAGCTCTTGAAACAGCTCATAGGCACGCTCGTTGCTGCGCCAAAAGACGGTGCATTCGTCTGTCATGGGGGTTCCTTTCCATTTGTCAGTTTCCAACACTGCTGCCCACCGGGGGCGGGAATACCTCCCCGTTGCTTGCGATCCTCTTCAGGAATTCGCGCACACGCGGATAGAAGAACGCACGCAGCTCCTCACTGTCCACCTCATAGCCTGCTTCACGTTCATGGTCACGCGGATAGATGGCGACCTTCGCCTTTGCGATATCGACCGTTCCGTCCATTGCGACCGCTTCCTCCGTCTCAAGGCAGAGGGTATGCGTCGCCGAGCGTACCGCGAGGAAATAGGGCTTTGTCGGGAAGAGCGAGTTGCTGAACGTGATCTCACGTCCCGTTCCGCCGAATGCGCGCGGCACAACGCCGTCGATATAGTCATCCACGGGGAACCCCAGCAGATGTCCCAGTGTCGGATAGATGTCCACGGGACTTGTCAGCTCATTTGAGACCACGCCCGTAGGGATGCCTGCTCCA
This sequence comes from Selenomonas sp. FOBRC6, assembly GCF_000286455.1. Taxonomy (GTDB): domain Bacteria; phylum Bacillota; class Negativicutes; order Selenomonadales; family Selenomonadaceae; genus Centipeda. Next base: position 22,225 of record NZ_ALKG01000039.1, on the reverse strand, counting down.
CGCATCATCCACGTTGCCCCTGTGAGAAACGGATCCACAATGTACGGATGCTCACTGAAGATCGAAACGCCGTGATCGGAGTAGAGATTTACAATATACTCATCTGGAGCATAGTTCTGCTCCAGATAGGAAAAGAGCATGCCAAGCGTCCGGTCAAGCTCCCGCACGCCCAGCCAGAATGCCTCCTGATTCAGGGGACAGGGGCGCAGATACGGGCTCGGCGGGGTCTCGATCGTCTCGGTCATGCGTTCCGCAAGCGGCAGACGCGCCTGTGCGGCCGTCGGATATTGGAACATTGGAGAAGGCCAAGGGTGCACATCAGAGGAGTGAACGAGGATGAAATTATCAGCATCCCCCATGCTCTCGAGCTGGCGAATGACGCGTTCCACGGCTTCATAGTTCTGCTGTCGATAGGGTGAGATCAGGAAACGGTCATAGCCGCGCGTTGCACCGCTGTATATGCCGTCGCCAATACCCATGAGATTTGCCGTCGCATAGCCGGCGCTGCGCATCCGTTCAGAGAGCGTCACATATTCTTCGGGCAGCGTGACGGTAATCTTGTTGTTGAAGAGTTGACTGTGCTGCGGATACATTCCCGTTTCAATTGTGGCAAAGGACGGGTAGGTATACTCTGCCACGGAGAAATGCTGATCGAAGATGAGTCCCTGCGCGAAGAAGCGTGCCGTCTGCGGCATCTGCTCCGCAAAACAGCTGCGGAGTATCTGCCACGGCATCGCATCGGCAAGAATGTTCAGGACGAGACGCGGGCGTGACGATTTTCTGCCCACCGGGATTGGTCGACCTACAAGAAAATCCTGCTCCGAGGTGAAGTCGGTCGACTCATTCAGTCGGAAGAAGTTCGGTGTTGCCACGTTCAGCCATCCGAGCTCGTCGATGTGGTCGGTACGCACACGGATGCGCTGCGGATCGCGCAGTCCATACGCGGGGAGCACCGTCCCAATGATGGGGAGCACGACTTCCTCCCCGGGATCCAGTTCAATATGCGCCGCACCCGGGGCACGCTGTGCACGAAGCACATCGAAGGTGAAATCTCCTGCGCCGAAATATGTAACGCCAAAAGCGTTGCGCAGCGTGTTCAGCTGCCATGCCTTATCGCCCTGAAGACCTTGCTCGGCATAGACGCCGACATAGTAGGGCGGCGCAATATGCGGTAAGATGGGGAGAAATTCCCCTGCAAAAACGCCGCCCTCCGTCGTAATCCCCTTTTCCGGATCATAGGATGCACGTGTCGCCATTGCCCCAAAACCCGGACGGGACAGCATGATGGACAGGCGATCGAGCGCCTCCTCTGTAATTGCCTCTGAGGGGTAGTCTTCGACTGCAATCGGAACATTATAGAGCTGTGCAGAATGCCCCTGCATGACGAGTGCATCTGCATAGCGTCCGAGCGCCTTGTACGCAGGGGAGAGCACAGACCAGACCGCATGCTGGACAGGGCGTGCGCGATAGGATCGCTCGGCACAGAGCGTTGCGGTCTCCGCATCTCCGTGATGGAGGAGATACTGTGCAGCAAAGATGTCCGCACGCTCGGATTCCGGTGCAGCCTCCCGATATGCAGCCAGCTGCACGAGGAAATCATCGTCGTATGCGCCGCGCTCCGAGCGCTCGAGGAGATCGTAGAAGAGCGCATGGGCACGGTCGTTGTTCTGCCAGAATACGGTGAAATCGTCCATCATAGCCTCTTTTCCAAACACTAGGCTGGCCCGCCGAACCATTGCGGACGCGCCGCACGCATTGCCGGCCAGAACTCTCCGTTGTTCGCAATCCCGCGTATGAAATCGCGTGCGCGCGGATAGAAGAACGCGCGCAGCTCTGCGGAATCCACCGCATAGTCCTCCTCGAGCTCGTGTTCCCGTGGATAGATCCCGACCCGTGCCCCTGCGAAGTCCACCGTCCCGTCCTCATCGACAGGTGCGCGAGTTTCGAGGCGGAGTGCGTGCTCGTGTGTGCGTACGGCGAGCTTGAATGTCTGCCCGGGATACTGCGAGGAGGAGTAGACGGCATCCCGCTCCTTTCCACCAAATACGCCGGGAAGATTTCCGTCAATATCGCGCGCAACGGCGAAGTCGCACAGATGGGCGAGCGTTGGGTAAATGTCGACAATGCTCGTCAGCTCGTCTGAGACCACGTTCTCGGGAACTCCGGCACCGCGCATCATCCACGTCGCACTCGTAGCATACGGGCTGATGATATCCAAGCTGTCGGAGATCACCTTGTTGAATATGGAAACGCCATGATCCGAATAGATACTCACGAGGTATTCGTCTTCGTCGAAATGCTCTTCGAGATAGGCGAGGAGGAGGCCGATGTTCTGATCCACCTGCCGTATGCGCTCCAGATATTGCTCCTGATAGATTTTCATGCTGGACAGGAAGACGCTTGCCTTACGCTCTGTATGGCTGAAGAAGCGGTCGGTGAGCGGAAGATGGGTCTCGATATTCGTGTCGAATTTATAGCCGAGGCCGTCATACGGGTGCACGTCGTTGACCGCAAGATAGAGGTATTGGTCGACCTCGTCAAAGGCGCGGAGCTGACGCAGTACATAGTCCACACCATCGACCGAGTTCTGAATCCACGAGGAGACAACGAGACGATCAAAACCACGCATAATACCGTGGGAGATCCCTTGATTGCTGCCCATTGGAATTGCGCAGTAATAGCCGAGATTCTTCATCTGCTCGGCGGTGGTCGTCATCCTGAGCGGCAGCTCGTAGCCGGCATTGACGTTGAAAAGATGCGTATGATGGGGATAGTATCCTGTTTCGATGGCGGGAAATGACGGGAGCGTATGCTCCGAGGTCGAAAAATGCTGCGTGAACACGGTGCCGCGTGCGAAGAATTTGGAAATATTCGGCAGATGCGTGGCGCTGTGGGCATGAGCGATCGCTCCGGAAAGGCCGTCAACGAGGATGTTCAGCACCACTTTTCGTCGTGCGGGACTATGCCCGAGCAGAATCGGGGAGCCCACAGCATATGGCGTCGATTCATCGGTGTGCAGCTGCGTATTTTCGTTCAGACGGAAGAAGCTGAATGCCCACTTGCCCAGATATATGTCATGCGTGCCTGTGGATGCTGTTGTCACAGAAAGTTTCTGATCCGGCATCGTGCCCGCAATGGGGACAATCGCTTCCCGACCCTCGGGGAGCTGGATCTCGGTCGTGCCGCGTATCTCGCACGCCTTTTGCAGATCGAAGAAAAAGTCACGGTGTCCGTAGCGGGAGAGCCAGCCGTCGTGACGTGCATCAGTGAGCATATAGCTGTGGTCGGAAAGCCCTGCATTTTCCATATAGACAGCGCTCCAAAAACGCACGCTGTCCTCGGGATACGTAATCGGAATCGCCTCGCCGATGAATACGTCGAAACGAAAGCCCAGCCCCGGATTCATGAAGTAGGCACGGCTCGTTATGATCGGTGCATTTAGGCACTTGCCCACGGCAAAGGAAAGCTGCCCCAGGGCTTCATTCATATTTTCTTCGGTCAGGCTGAGGTCGAGGTCGATCCCGCCCATATCCGCACCCAGATAGAGACCATATGCACGACCCTGCATCGTAATGGAATCGAGCTCCCGCCCGCAGATTTTGTAGCCAGCGGCGAGCACACGCCACACTTCGAGATTGAGGGGACGTCTCTCATATGCCCGCTCACCGCAGATGACGGCATTCTCCGCGTCCCCATGGTGCAGGAGGTACTGTGCGGCGAAGATGTCCGCGCGCTCGGATTCCGGTGCAGCCTCCCGATATGCAGCCAGCTGCACGAGGAAATCATCGTCGTATGCGCCGCGCTCCGAGCGCTCGAGGAGATCGTAAAAGAGCGCAGAGGCGCGCTCGTTATTGCGCCAGAATATCGTAAAATCGTTCGTCATACGGTCGTCCTTTCCGTCGGTTTGGCTCATACCTGCTCCGGCAGTGGGAATCGCTCCCCGTTGCTGGCGATCTCTCGCACGAAATCGCGGGCGCGCGGGTAGAAGAACGCACGCAGCTCTGGGGAATCCATCACGTAGCCTTCCTCGCGTTCATGTCCGCGCGGATAGATCCCGACCTGAGCCTCTGCGAAGTCAACCGTACCGTCATCCTCGGTATAGCCACGCGTCTCAAGGCGCAGCGCGTGCGTGTGTGTACGTACGGCGAGCTTGAACGTCTGTCGCGGGAAGATCGAGAGACTGTAAACTGCGTCTCGTGGGGTGCCGCCGAACACGGCGGGCAGATTGCCGTCGATGTCCTCGGCGACGGGGAAGCCTGCGAGATGTGCGAGCGTCGGATAGATGTCTGCAATGCTCGTCAGCTCGTCTGCGACCAATCCCTTTGGAATGCCCGCACCGCGCATCATCCATGCTGCGCGCGTCGAGTTCTCTCCGATGATATCAATGACGCCGCCCGTCGGCGTTGTGAATACGGAATTTCCATGGTCGGAGTAAAGATTCACGATATACTCGTCTTCACTGAAATGCTCCTCGATATAGGAGAGCAGATAGCCGATGTTTCTGTCAACATGGCGGAGTGTCTGCCAGAACTGTTCCTGATAGATTGTGAGCTGCGGCAGACGGACACTCGCAAGGCTCTCGTCAATGTCAAAGAGACGCGCGGAGAGCGGGAGCTGTGTCTCGACCGCCGGATAGAATTTGAACCCCTTTGCATTCCATGGATGCACGTCCGTCGTGTGTAGATAGAGGAATTGATCTGTTTCGTGAAACGCCTCCATCTGCATGATCGCACGGTCTACCATCTCGGCAGACGGCAGCTTCCATGCAGCGACATTCAGCAGATCGTAGCCACGCAGTGCGCCGCAGTAGACGCTGTCGCTCGCCCCCATCGGTGCGGCGGCATAGTAGCCAAGATCCGACATGCACTCGGAGAGCGTCATGAAATCAAGCGGCATCTCGTGGCTGTCACGCTCGTTAAACACATGTGTGTGATGGGGATAGCGCCCGGTCTCGATCACAGGCAGAGCCGGATAGGTGCACTCGGATGTGGAGAAATGCTCATCGAAGATCGTGCCCTGCGCGAAGAAACGCGCAATATGCGGCATACACTCCGGAAAGCGCGTGCGTGCGACATTCCATGCGAGCCCATCGACGAGGAGGTTCAGCACAAGCTTTCTGCGCATGGGACTGTGACCGAGGCGAATCGGCGTGCCCACGGCATAGGGGGCGGCATCTGTGCCCGTCAGACGGGTTGTTTCCGTGAGGCGAAAATGACTGAATGCCCATTTCCCAAGATATGCTGCTGCGGGCGGCATATGCTCGCTCTCGATCTGCAGCTCCTGCAGGTACTGTGTTCCTGCGACGGGGAGGATGACCTCCGTTCCCTCCGGAATCTCGATCGTCACCGTGCCGCGGATTTCTTCCGCACGCTGCAGCTGGAACGGGAAATCGCGCTGCATCTTGTCGACAAAGACGGACGAATGACGTATTTCCTCGATGAGGGCACTCTTGTCTGAGAGAAAGGCGTTTTCGACATAGGCACCGATCCAGTGGCGCGCACATCCTTCGGGTGGTGTCAGCGGCAGATGCTCCCCGACAAACGCGTCGAGGATCATATATAACTCTCCGTCATTCAGTACGGCACGCGTCTGTGACAGCGGCGCACCCGTACCAAGCCCCGTGGCGACGGAGAGGCGATTCAGCCCCTCGATGCCGCCGCGATGGAGCAGCTCCATTGGAATCTCCGGCGTGAGATACAGGCCGTGTGCGTTGCCGTACATTGTGAGGGCGTCCACCGTGCGCCCCAGCCTCGTGTAGATATCAGCAAGCAGAATCCAAACCATGTAGTTCACGGGGCGTCGGGCATACGCGCGCTCCGCGCAGATGACGGCATTCTCCGCGTCCCCGTGGTGGAGGAGATACCGGGCGGCAAAGATGTCCGCGCGCTCGCTCTCGGGTTCAGCCTCCCGATAGGCGGCAAGCCGTGCGAGAAAGTCGTCGTCAAAGGCATCACGCTCCGAACGCGCGAGGAGATCGTAAAAGAGCGCAGAGGCGTGCTCATCATTGTGCCAGAATACCGTGAAATCGTCCTGCATTTCTCCCTATCCCCTCACATGGATTATGCGTTCAGCGCTTCCTCGAATACACGGAAGAAGCCCTGAATATCCGCCTCGTCAATCGCACCAAGCGCGCAGAGGCGGAATGTCGATGCAGACTGCATCTTGCCCGGATAGATCGTGTAGCCGCGTGCGTAGCAGTAATCATGTACGCGCGTGAAGTCAAAGTCCGCCGACGGATATGCAACAGCGACCACCAGTCCCGACTGGATCTCGCGCGGGATGACCTCCGTGAGACTGAGGCGTGCCAGCCCCGCGTGGATGGCATCAATCGTGCGCGTGTGGCGTGCCCACTTCTTCGTCTCGCCCTCGGCGAAGTACTCCGCGAGTGCGCGCCTTGCCGCGTACACGGTCTGCACGGGCGGGGTGAAGCGCATCTCGCCCGTCTGCTCGAATCCCTCGTACTGCATGATGAGATTCGTATAGTACGAGCGCACGGGATAGGCCTTTGCCGCCGCGAGGACGGACTTCTTCGCAAGAACATACGAAAGTCCCGTCATGCCCTGAATGCCCTTCTGCGCAGAGGACATACACACATCGATGTTCATTTCGTCCGCGCTGAATGGAATCATTGCGTAGGTCGAGATCGTGTCTGCAATCATGATTGCGCCGTGCTCATGGGCAAGCGTGCCGATCTCACGCACGGGATTGAGGATGCCCGTGCCCGTCTCCTGATGCGTCGTGTAGACGGCAGAGATGTCGGGATTTTCGTTGAGCGTCTGCTCGACCGCAGCGAGATCGGGCAGCCCGTCCACGGGGAAGGTCAGGTCGATATGCGGTACGCTGTAGGCGCGCGCCATCTCCACCGCGCGTGCGGAGTACGCACCGTTGTTGACGATGAGCAGTTTGCCGTCTGCGGGCACAAGCGAGCTGACGCAGGCGTCCATGCAGATCGTGCCCGAGCCGCAGAAGAGGACGGTCGCCCAGTCCGCAGGATCGGCATGGACAACCTTTAATAAATCCGTGCCAAGTTCGCGCATCAGTGCGCCAAACTCCCGCTCGCGCGGGCAGATGTCGGGAACGATCTGCGCCATCTTCACCGTGTCGGTGGTGGTCGCCGGTCCCGGGTTGAGGAGGATGTTTCTCTGTATGTTCATAATTGCTCCCGATGGTTACTGTCGATACATAAATACATTGAAGCTGAACGGCGTATTCCAGTAGCCCGCCAGCTCGAGCGCAGGGAAGGTGACGCGCAGATCGTGCTGTGCAGCAAATTCCTCAAAGAAGGAGCGCCGGAAAAAGAGGCGCGAAAGCCCCTCGTAGCGCGCGTCGTAGTCGGGGATACTTGCACGGCGGAAATCGAGATACTCCTGCCGCTTCGTACGATCGTGGATATCGGTGACTCCAATGACGTGCGTGCTCTTTGTGAGCATATGCTCAAGCACACGGGCTGCGTAGGCGTGGTCGGGGAAATAGGAAAAGACGCCGCAGGAGAATACGGCATCGTATTTCTCCTCCGTCGGGATATCCGCTGCCTCCATTGCCACAAGCTCACGTGCCTCGGGGAGGACGGCACGTGCCGTCTCGATCAGCCCCTCGGCGTAGTCCGAGCCGCCGACCGTCAGCCCCTCGTGTGCCATGCGGTAGAGATTTGCACCCGCACCGCAGCCAACCTCGTAGACGGATTTACCCGCCGTGAGATCGAGATGTTCCATTAGCCCCGCAATGAAGTTTAGGAAGGAGTCGAGCGGGATGCCCTCTCCCATGACATCGTAGCCATTGAGGCGCTTCAGCTCGAGAAAGACGTGTGCCTGATCGCCTGAGAGACCGCCTGTGACAGGCTTGCGGCGATTCCAGATCGTTTTCCAGTTGTTCACGCGGGGATTACCTCCGATACATAAATACGTTGAATACAAACGGGGTGTTCCAATACCCCTCCATCTCGATGGCAGGGAATTCGATGCGGAGGTTGTGTGCGCGTGCAAAATCCTCGAAGAAGCGGCGATGGTAAAAGAACTTGCCGAGCCCCTTGTAGCGCTCATCGTAGTCGGGGATGGTGGCGCGGCGGTAGGCGAGGAAATCCTCCTCCTTCGCCGCATCGTGGAGATCAATGAGTCCGATTGCTCCCGTCGTTTTCTTGAGCATTCGCGTGAGGACGCGCGCGGCAAAGTCCTCGCTCGGGAAATAGGAAAAGACGCTGTTCGAGAGCGCAGCGTCGTATTTGAGGCTCGTATCGAACGCGTCTGCCTCGCCGCAGGTGAGCTCCCGTGCCCCGGGGAGTACCCTGCGCGCGGTCTCGACGAGGGTGGCAGCGTAGTCCGTGCCGCCGACGGCGATGCCCTCACGCTGCATGAGGTAGAGATTCGCCCCCGCGCCGCATCCGACATCGTAGACGCTCATGCCCGCCGACAGATGCAGCAGCTCCACGATCCGCCGCCCCTGCATCAGGAGTGAGTTGAGGGGAATGCCGCCGTCCACAACGTCAAAGCCGTTGAGGCGCTTCAGTTCGAGGAATACATCCTGCCAGTCGCCCGAGAGGGCGACCTCCGCTGCCTGCCGCCGGTTCCAGACGGCCTTCCACACGTTCGCCACTAGACCACCTCGATGAGCCTTATGATATCCTTGATCGGCAGCAGCGTGCTGTCGATCTCATGCGCCCGGTGATGAATGAGGATGGAGCGTGCCGCGTTCTCCATCGCGGGGAAGGCGCTGCGCGTGAGCTGGTTCGCGTAGATGACGATGCGCACGCCGTGCGCCGCCAGCTCTGCCTCGGTGATCGTGTTGTAGGAGGAGGGAACGGCGACAATGGGGATGTTCGGATGCTCTCTGCGGAAGGCATCGCAGAATGCGATGACCTCGGCGGGGCTCTTTGCACGCGAGTGGATCATGATGCCGTCTGCGCCCGCTGCAACGTAGCCCTCCGCGCGCATAAGAGCATCGTCAAGCCCCTTTTCGAGAATCAGGCTCTCGATGCGCGCGATGATCATGAACTCCTCGGTACGCTGTGCTGCTTTGCCCGCCGCGATCTTCTCGGAGAAATTCTCGATCGTGTCCTGTGTCTGTGCGACCTCCGTACCAAAGAGGGAGTTGCGCTTCGCGCCCGTCTTGTCCTCGATGATGACAGCGGAGACGCCGAGGCGCTCGAGGGTGCGGACATTGTAGGCAAAATGCTCCGCTGTGCCGCCCGTGTCCATGTCGAGGATGATGGGCTTCGTCGTGACATCCATGACCTCGTTGATGGTCTGGATGCGGTCGGAGAGGTCGATCAGCTCAATGTCGGGCTTGCCGCGCGAGGTCGAGTCGCACAGGCTCGAGATCCACATGGCGTCGAACTGGTCAAGCCCGCCGTCGCTCTCGACGACAGTTTTCTCCGCGATGAGTCCCGTGAGTCCGTTGTGTACCTCGATCGTCTTGACGATGGGGACGATCTCGAGGAGACGGCGGAGTCTCCCGCGCCGTGCCTCGGGCATCGCGAGCTGCTCGCGCATGCGCCAGTCGATGTTGCGTACCTCGGCGTTCTCCGTGTACGGCGGCTCGATCAGCTGGCCGCCATAGCGCGCAAGGCATACGCATACGTTCTTGCGGATGGAGGACTCGGGTCCCTGCGCCCAGTTGCTCCCGTGGACAACGTAGTCGGGGCGCAGGCGGTCAATGATCTCGTCGTACATGATGTGTTCCTGCACGACGACCTCCGCGACCTCGGGGAGCACGCGGATCATCTCCATGCGCTCTTCGAGCGTCTTCGTCGGAAAGCGGTTATAGCGCACCATCTCCGGATCGGAGAGCACTCCGACCGTGACCTCGCCCAGCTCCGCCGCCGCACGCAGGAGGTTCCGATGCCCCTCGTGGATGATGTCGGTGCAGAAGCAGGTATATACTTTCTTCATTCTTTGTTTCCCTCTATTCCCTTTATTCTTCGTTGGAGGAGCGGGGCGCTTTGCGAGACGGAATGCTAAACGCTCTTTATCCGCTCCTCCAGCGCTCGCAGCTCCTCCACCGTGTCGATCTCCCACACGTCCTCGCGCGTGCACTCCCTGATGTGCACAGAGAACTCGGGCAGATAGTATTTCAGCGCGATCTCGTCCCAGTAGAGCTGACGATAGCGTTCCTCGCGGTAAAGCTCGTTTGCACACGCTGCAAGGCGCCGTCCGTCCTCCGCCGTCCAGTAGGAGAGACCGAGCATCTGGTGACAGGGATGGTCGCTCGCCGTGTCGATATGTGTGATCTTCCCGTCGGCATCTGTATCAAAGCACCAGTCGTCCGTCGCCTCCACGGGGAAGGCAATGTAGTTCGTGTGCTCCTGCGTGGGCGTAATGATCGCGGGATTTGCAAGGAAGAGGTCACCCTCGATGACGTAGCTGTCCTCGAGCAGCCCCTCACGCCCCGCGAGCGCAATCGAGGAGATATTGTTCGCCGTCTCCCAGTCGGGATTGTCGATGTAGGCGAGGTGCGGATACGCCGCGTGCAGCGCGTCAAACGCCGCCCCGCAGTAGCCCCGCACAATAGTAATCGACGAAATCCCCGCCGCGTTAAGCGCATCGAGGATTGTTGCTATGATCGGCAGACCGTTCACAGGCACAAGCGGCTTCGGCATCGTGTCCGTCAGCGGCGCGAGACGCGTCCCGCGTCCCGCTGCGAGGATCACGGCGCGCGTCACACGATGCGCACCCATCAGGCGAGCCCCATGCGCCGCATCGTCTTGCGCAGCGTCTTCTCCGCGATGTGCGTGGCACGCTCCGCGCCCTTTGCAATCTCCGCGTCGAGATACGCCTTGTCCTCCATCAGCCGCGCGTAGTTCTCTCGGATCGGGCGCAGCTCCTCGGCGACCACCGTGCCGACAGCGGTCTTGAAGTCGCCGTAGCCCCTGCCCGCGAACTCCGCCGTGATCTCCTCCATCGACTTGCCTGTGATCGCTGCGTAAATCGTCATTAGATTGTTGATGCCATCCTTGCCCTCACGGAACGCGACCTCCGCCTCGCTGTCCGTCACGGCGGACTTGAATTTCTTGAGGATCGTCTTCTCATCGTCGAGAATGTAAATCGTCGCCTTTGCATTCTCGTCCGACTTGCTCATCTTTGCCGTCGGCTCCTGCAGGCTCATGACGCGCGCGCCCGCCTTCGGGAAATAGCCCTCGGGCAGGCGGAACGTCTCGCCGTAGACGTGGTTGAAGCGCGCTGCGACATTGCGCGTGAACTCGAGGTGCTGCGTCTGATCTGCGCCGACGGGCACGTAGTCCGCCTGATAGAGCAGGATGTCGCCCGCCATCAGAGCGGGGTACGTGAACAGGCCCGCGTTGATGTCCTCGGGGTGCTTTGCGGACTTGTCCTTGAACTGCGTCATGCGCGAGAGATCGCCGAACGGACTGAGGCACGAGAGCATCCAGCCCATCTGCGCGTGCGCGGGCACGTGGCTCTGAATGAAGACGAGGCTCTCGTCGGGATCGAGCCCGCACGCGAGGAGCAACGCGAACGCCTCACGGCTCGCCTTGCGCCGTGCGGCGGGATCGTGGTACACCGTCAGCGCGTGCAGATCGGCGACAAAATAATAGCAGTCATACTCCTCCTGCAAGCGCCGCCAGTTCTTCACCGCGCCGAGATAGTTGCCAAGGGTGAATGTGCCGGTGGGCTGGATGCCGCTCAGAATAATCTTGCGGCGGGGGGTGACTGCGTTCGTGTCGTTCATGACGTACCTTCCTTTATCTGTAGAATGTTTCTCCATTATATACCATTAAAGCGGTATAAGCAAAGGAAGAATCGCCTGTGCCTGTGCGCAGGTATCCGCAGCAGCAAAATGTGAAATTTTCCTACCAAGGATCAACAAAGCCTCGCTGAATTTCATAGAAATCCCTCCTGATTTATTTTCCAATAAAAAAGACTGCTGCACAAATGTTTCGTACAGCAGTCCCTGCTTTTTATTTATTTAGCCAACCGCGTGCCCCAGAAGCTCGCGCGTATGGTTGGCGACGTCCTCGGGGGTGATGTCGGTGCGGCGTGCGACGCCGGTGTCGAGCGCTGCCTTTGCAACGGCGGCGGCGACGGTGGGCGCAACGCGCGGGTCGAGCGGGCTTGCGATGATGTTGGTCTCGTTGAGCTCGCTCTCGGAGATGAGGGAGGCGATCGCATCTGCGGCGGCGATCTTCATCTTATCGTTGATCTCCTTTGCACGCACGTCGAGCGCGCCACGGAAGATGCCTGGGAATGCGAGGAGGTTGTTGACCTGGTTCGGGAAGTCGGAGCGACCCGTGCAGACGATGCGCGCGCCCGCCGCCTTTGCCTCGTCGGGCAGGATTTCGGGGACGGGGTTCGCCATCGCCATGATGACGGGATCCGGATTCATGCTCTTGATCATCTCAGGGGTGAGGCTGCCCGGCGCGGAGACGCCGATGAAGATGTCCTTGCCCTTGATAACCTGCGCGAGGCTGCCCTTTTCCTTCTGACGGTTGGAGACCTTGGCGAGGCTGTCCTTGTACGGGTTCATGTTCTCCGTGCGTCCCTCGTAGACCGCGCCCGTCGTGTCGCAGAGGACGACGGTCTGGATGCCGTAGGCAAAGAGGAGGCGCGCAATCGCCTGTCCCGCCGCGCCCGCGCCGTTGATGACGATCTTCGCCGTGCGGAGGTCGCGCTCGAGGTATTTGTATGCGTTGAGAAGCGCGGAGACGACGACAATGGCAGTGCCGTGCTGGTCGTCGTGGAAGACGGGGATGTCGAGGGTCTTCTTGAGCTCGTTCTCGATGTCAAAGCACTGGGGCGCCTTGATGTCCTCTAGGTTGATGCCGCCGTAGGTGGGGGCGATGAGCTGGCAGACCTTGACGACGTCCTCGACCTTCTGGCTGTTCACGCAGACGGGGACGGAGTCGACGCCCGCAAAGCCCTTGAAGAGGATGGATTTGCCCTCCATGACGGGCAGTCCTGCGCCCGCGCCGATGTTGCCGAGGCCGAGGACGGCGGTGCCATTCGTGACGACGGCGACCATGTTGCCCTTGGTCGTGTAGTCGTAGATCTTCTCGGGGTTATCCTTGATCGCGAGGCACGGTGCCGCGACGCCCGGCGTGTAGGCGCGGCTGAGATCGTCGCGCGTGGCGATGGGGACGGTCGGGGTGATCGCGAGTTTGCCGTGATGGCGCTCGTGGAGTTCCAGTGCCTCTGCATCAAATTTACTTGCCATGATGAATCTTCCTTTCTGCGGGAAATCTCCCGTTTGCTCTCCTAGGGAATTACGGATAAAATGGGGGGCGTTCGTGCAGCACTCACACGTGAGAGAACCCATGCCGTCCAAAGCGCCCCTTCCACCATGCTTCGCATGGTCTCCCTCCCCCGTAGCGACGGGGGAGGCTTTTATCGCCCTACTCCCCTTTGCCGAGGCTGCCGCTGCGTGCCGGCGCATCACTGTCTGTGCGCGAGGAGCGCTGCGATGGCTGTTCGGCGGAGTCGGATATGCTCTGACGTGAGCTGGCGTGGCGCGTGTCGGAGGAGCTTGTCGTCTCGCTCGCACGGCCGGGGCGCGATGTGCGCTCGTCTGAGGTATCGCGCCCATTGGTGCGCGTGCGGTCGGTACTGCTGCGCGTGTCCTTCGCATCGGTATCGTCCTTGTCGGAGGACTTTTTGCGGCTGCGCGTGTCGAGCGCCTCGTCCGCGCTGACGGCGCGTCCGACGGAGGTGTCTCCTGCGGGCAGCTCGGTGGCGTCCGCGGGGATGGACTCCTCGTACTCACGCACGGCACGCTCCATGCGGCTGCGCTCAGTATTCGTGAGGGTGACGCCGAGGGCGTTCGCCATGCCGCGCCGCAGCTGCGCCATGTCGGGGATCCAGTAGCTGACCTCGTCGATGTAGAGCGGGCGACCGGGCACCATCTCGGTGCGGAGCCCCTTTGCCTGTGACTCCTTGAGCGTGCCGATGAACTCGAGCATCTGGCGGACGCTGAGGTCGGTTTTTACGCTGTCGATGACACTGGAGATGATCGCGGGCAGGCGCGGCAGGATGGCGGGTGTGGTGACGGCGTCGACGCAGGCACGCATGAATTTTTGCTGGCGCTTGACGCGACCGATGTCGCCCTCCTCGTCGCGGTAGCGCACGTAGGTGACGGCGGTCTTGCCGTCCATGTGCTGCATCCCTGGGCGCAGGTCGATGATGAGCCCGCCGTCGTCATCCCACGGATCCTCGTAGTACATCCGCTTCTCGACGTCGATGTCGATGCCGCCGATGGCATCTACGATCTTCTGAAAGGCGTGGACGTTGATGATGACGTAGTGGTCGATCTGTATGCCGAGGAAGTCCTCCACGGTGCGCTGTGTGAGCTTTTCGCCCCCGTAGGCGTAAGCGGCGTTGATCTTGTCGTAGCCGTTGCGCGGGATGGCGACGCGTGTGTCGCGCGGGATGGAGAGGAGCGAGGCCTCATTCTTTACAGGGTCGATGGTCGCGACCATGAGTGTATCGCTGCGCCCCACATCATCGCTGCGCTCGTCGACGCCCATAATCATGATCGTTGCCTTGTCCTTTGCCGTGAGCAGCTCCTCCTTGTGCTCCTTCTGCGCGCGGTCGAGCAGGCTGCTCTGCGCGAAAAACGCGCCCGCGACGGCAGCGAGGACAAAGACGAGGATGGTTCCGAGCAGGACGTACGGCCAGACACGTTTCTTCGTTGATCGTCTTTTCGGTGGTAATGTTGTCAAAACGGGATCGATCCTTTCCTCCCTTAGATGGATTCCCTACCTACGGACGTGTATTCAGCGCGGTGCGGTTGCGTTCCTGTGCACGCACTGCTAAAATAATCTCATCCGTTCAGTATCACATAATATATAGCAAACGCGCGGAATATGCAAGGTATACTTCAATAAGAATCTAGGAAGGACGCGGCTTCATGGGCGTTGAAATCGAACGAAAATTCAAGGTTGCCGATGATTTCCGACCGACGGGCGTCGGAATCTCAATGGCTCAGGGTTATCTCTCACGCGATCCGAAGCGAACCGTACGAATCCGAATTGCAGGTATGCAGGGATACCTCACGATCAAGGGCGAAACGCACGGCGCGGCGCGGCTCGAATACGAGTATGAGATCCCCGCAGAGGAGGCGCGGGAGCTGCTTGCGCTCTGCGAGCAGCCGCTCGTGGAGAAGACGCGCTACCGCGAGACCGTCGCGGGGCATGTCTGGGAGGTCGACGTCTTCCATGGCGCGAACGCGGGGCTCGTCATCGCGGAGATCGAGCTTGCGTCCGAGGCGGAGGATTTTTCCCTGCCCACGTGGGCAGGTGTGGAGGTCACGGGCGAAAAGCGCTACTACAATGCCGCACTGATCGCATATCCCTACAATATGTGGAGCGATGCGGAGCGCGGGCGTTGATTTTTGATGCTGTGCATACTGTGGAAAACGATGGGGATAACAGGGGAAAAATCTGCGGGAGATTTCCACAAAGCTGTGGACAAATCCCCTCAGATATGCTACAAAATATAGAATTTGAGGGAGAAAATTATCCAATATATGGGGTTATCCACTGTTTTATCCACATTATCCACAGAAATTGAAAAATCGTTCGCTAAAATTATGCACACTGTGTAAAAGACTGTTGATAAAGGAGTTTTCGGGCTTTTGAACAAATTTATCCACAGAGTTCTACACAGCAGGGGATAAATTTTTCGAGCTGTGGATTTCAGCAATTTACTCCATGAGAGAGGGATTTTTACCAATGCAAGAATGGGAAATCTGCCTGCGCCTCGTGCTCTCCTGCGCGATGGGCGGCATCATCGGCTACGAGCGGCAGCTGCGGCACAAGTCTGCGGGGCTGCGGACGAATATGCTCGTTGCGCTCGGCTCCTGCCTCATCATGCTCATGTCGCAGGCGCTCTACGATAACGTCGAGGGCAAGACGAACGCCGACCCCGCGCGGCTTGCGGCGCAGGTTGTCAGCGGCATCGGCTTCCTCGGCGCAGGTGCAATCATGAAGGAGGGGCTGACCGTCACGGGGCTCACGACTGCCGCGACCCTTTGGGTCGTCGCGGGTGTCGGGCTCGCCGTCGGTGCGGGCTTCTACCTCAGCGCGGGCGTCACGACGGCGATTGTCTTCCTGATCCTCGGCAACCTCTCGCGCCTCGACGCGTGGGTCGACCACGACCACATGCTCTCGCTCTCCATCCACACCGTCGACCGCCCGGGGCAGATCATGCGCATCAGCGCCTGCATCGAGGATCTGCACCTGCGCTCGCGCGGCGTCAAGGTGAAGACCGATGAGGACGAGGCGGAGACAGGCGGTGAGCGGCGCGTCTATCTGAACTTCGAGGTGTATAACAGCGAGCATCTGAAGCCCACCTTCATCGTCGATACCCTGCGCCAGATCGACGGCGTGCTGCGCGTAGATGTGGTGTGATGCTTGACGAACTGCGCTGAATTTATCCGTGCTTCCTAAACACACAAAAAAAGCCCCCATGCGGGGGCTTTTTTTGTGTCCTAATCTGAAAGATACTGCGGCAAATACCGAATATAGATACGACCATCCTCAGCAGTCTCCACCTTCGCACGCACCTCGTAGAGCTCGTGGATGAACTCCTCTGTGAGCAACTCACGCGGCGTACCGAGCCCTACGACACGTCCCTTTCGGATGGCGATGAGCCTGTCGCAGTAGAGCGCGGCGATATTGAGGTCATGGATTGCAGAGACGACGGTGAGATCCAGCCCCTTTACGATGTCCATGATCTGCAGCTGGTACTTGATATCCAGATGGTTCGTCGGCTCGTCGAGGATCATGCACTCCGCCTCCTGCGTGAGCGCACGTGCGAGAATCACACGCTGCTGCTCACCGCCCGAGAGACTTGTGAAGCTGCGCTCCGCGCACTCCTCCATGCCGACCGTACGGAGCGCACGGCGTGCGATCTCGTAGTCCGCTGCGTTATCACGGTCGAGCAGACGCTTGTGCGGAGAGCGGCCCATGAGCACAACCTCCATCACGCTGAAGTCGAAGCTGTAGAAATTGTGCTGCGCCACCACAGAGAGCTGCAGCGCGGACTCCCGATAGGACAGCTCATCGAGCGCACGTCCGTTCAGCGTAATCGTTCCCGCCGTCGGCTTCTGGACGCGATAGAGACATTTGAGGAACATACTCTTGCCGCTGCCGTTCGGGCCGATGATGCCGAGAAATTCCTTCGGGCGCAGATGAACGTCCAGCCCTTTGAGGATCTCCTTGTCCCCGATGAAGAGTTTTACCGCTTCCGCCAGTATTTCCATATCACTGCCCTCCGAATCCATAGGTACGCTTCACCATGAGATAGATGAATGCGGGCGCACCGACGAGTGAAATGAGGATGCCGATGGGCAGCTCCGTGTGCGGGATGAGGACGCGGCACAGCCCGTCCGCGACGACGAGGAAGATCGCCCCCACCAGAGCGGAGACCGGTACGAGCCGCTTGTGGTCGGTGCCGACGAGCATCCGCACGACATGGGGAACGACCAGCCCGACGAAGCCGATCATGCCCGCCGCAAAGACGGCGAACCCCACCACAAGCGCACTGACGATGAGATACGCCTGCCGATAGGGATGGAGATCCGTGCCGAGCGTGATCGCGGACGCATCGCCGAGCAGCATGAGGTTGAGGATACGGCTCTGCGACCAGAAAAAGAGGACGGCGAGCGCGACAATACCCCCGATGATCGCCATGTGCTCCCATTTTGCTCCCGCCAGACTCCCCATCATCCAGTAGGTGATGGTCTGGATGCCCTCCTTATCGTTGGCAAAATAAACGATGAAACTCGAAAATGCGCTGCACACGGCACTGAGTGCCATGCCGCCGAGCAGCAGCTTCATCGCATTTGCGCGTCCGCCAATGTTCGCGATAAAGAGGACACCGACAGAGACGGCAAACGCACCGAGAAAGGCAGCGATGCCGACAGCATTCTCCCCGAACGCAGCACCGATGCCGAGGAGGACAGCGGAGGTCGCACCGAGGGATGCGCCTGCTGAGATGCCGAGGATGTACGGATCGGCGAGCGGGTTCTTTACAATCGCCTGCATGACAACGCCGCAGGTGGCAAGCCCCGCGCCGATGATGGCGGCGAGCAGGAGGCGCGGCAGACGCAGCAGCCATACGATGTCATGCACAGGTCCCTTGCCCGCCATGTCGATGGGTGTACCGCTCTGTATCTGGTCGAGGATGGCGGCGGCAATGACGGCGGGCGGCAGATCGACCGTCCCGATCGAGAGTGCCCAAAAGAGCGCGGCAATGAGGAGTGCGGTGAGCAGGACACAGAGCAGTGCCAGCCCTGCACGTGAAAAGAATGCTTGCATAGATTATTCTCCATAGATCTCAGGATACAGCCCATGTGCGAAGATCGTTATGCCGTCATAGGCGCGGATGCCCGCGCTGTAGACAGCATAGAGCGGCACGGTGTAGATGCGGTGCTCCTGCACACAGGAGAGCGAGCGCAGCGCAGGGTTCTCATAGAGCCGTGCGAGGATTGCATCCTCATTCCCATAGTCGTCCTCGATGACAATGAGAAAGAGCGCATCGGGATTCAGCTCGATCAGCTCCTCCATACTGAGGCTCTGCCCGTCCGCCGCCAGATGTTCCGCACCGAGTGCGCGGAGCATATCGCCCGCGAGTGTGTCCTTCCCGTACGAGCGGATCTCCTTGCCGAGCAGCTCGATGACGAGGGCACGCGGACGCTTCTCCATATAGGCCGTCTTTTCGGCGGCAAACGCGATTTCATGCTCCATCTCTCCCACGAGTGCATCGGCGCGTTCCTCCCGCCCGAAGATGCGCCCGAGACTTTGGATGTCCGCATACTCCTGCGCGATGGTCTTGGTCCTCACCGCACGCGCGGAGGACGGCGCGATGTAGGTATGCACGCCGCGCCCCTGCCAAAATGCCGCACTCCGCAGCACCTTCGGTGAGAAGGTGGACGACCAGCCGACGATGAGATCGGGCTGCATCATGAGAATGGTCTCCACGTCCAGATTTTCAAGGCTCGTGTAGGGAATCGCCTCGTATGCCGCGCGGTATTCGGGACGGATGTACTTCACATTCGGCACGCCCATCCCCGCAATGATCCGATCCCCCACACCGAGCGCGAGCAGCGTCTCGATCGAGTTCTGCCAGACGGCGACCACGCGCTGCGGCGGCTGCTCGTAGACCTGAGAGACAGGCTCCCCCTTCTCATTGATATTCTCAATCGTGACGGGGGTATACGCTGCATCCATCTGCTCCGCCATCGCCGGGCGGTGCTCATTCTCATGCACCTTGACGATGGGGCTGCACGCCGCGCACAGGAGTGCGAGGACGATGAGCAATATATATGAAAGTTTCATCCTTCCTCCTACAAGAAAGAGACGCAAGGCATCCTTTGAGAAGAATGTCTTGCGTCCTTTCATTTCCGAACAATTAGAACGTATAGCGAGCGCCGAGCATCACACTGCGCGCAGGCATGGTGGAGGAGCCAAGTCCATTATAGGAACTGTAGGAGGTCTGATATGCCTCATTCGTGAGGTTGTTCACGGTGATATATCCCGTCAGATCAGGAGTAAAGCTGTAGTTGATGTTCCAGTCAAGGACGAGGAACCGGCGATCCGTAAAGGCTCTCAGGTTGTTCCCCGTATACCAGTTAATAAGCAGCCCCGTATAGAGCTTCTGATTCTCATAGGAAAGGTTGAGCGCATAGTGGTTCTGCGGGCGGAGGCGGTTCATCTGTGTGTTGATGTCGTCCTCGCCGTTAAGCCCCCAGCTCGGATCGACATTCCAGCCGCTCTTGACCCGCCATTTATCATCCATATGCGAGTAGGATGCACTCATTGTGACGTGCTTGTCAAAGGCGTGGTCAAACGTGATGTTAAAGGACGTCTTGTCCTCACGTGCATTAACTGCCGTGCTTTTATAACGACGAATCGACGCATCCCAGATGGGGAACGATGCAATCGCGTTCGACATCCGCGTCCAGTCATAATGAACTGCAAGGGCGGAATGCTGCGAGAACTCCTTGCGTACGCCAAGCGTCCACACATCACCACGCTCATTTTCGAGCGGCGTCTTGTAGATGCCGTGCAGTGTCGTATAGTCTCCCTGCCGCACGGGACGATAGATCTGTGTCCAGCCGCCATATACACTGAGCGTATCGTCGATCAGATACTCCGTATTGAGCACAGGTGTGATGAGATGGGATTTTCCTTTTCCCTTGAATCCGGCATTGCCCGTGTAATCGTAATCCGAGTAGTAAGTATAGCGGAGCGCCGGGGTCAGGTCCCAGTTGTCCGTGATGTGGATCTTGTCCTGCACATAGCCGATCACCGTGTTACGGCTCGTTGTAGATTCCACATATTTTCCTGTATCCCAGTCATAGCTTTTTGCAACAGTCTTAGCACGATCATAGGTTAGGCTTGCAATAACATCGTTCTTGCCGATTGCTCGCGCATACTGCACTTGGATGCCCTGATTACGTTCTTTCTGCCATTCCGTCGGCTCTGTGGCTGTACCGCCCGTCTTTTCGAGCCATGCCTGCAAGAGTGCAGGATCGCCGCCCGGGAACGGGGCGAGGTTCTCACGGATCCACTGCTTCAGCTCAGCCGCCGTCGCACCGCCCGGAAAGCGTGCCTGATAGTCTGCTGCGGGGTCATCACTAAGTGACCATTTGTATTTATCACGAGAGGAGTAGCGATGATTCTGGTAATAGAGGCGCACAAAACTCTCCATACCATTGTCCTTGTCGAACGTCCACTTCAGCTCCCAGTCATTATTCTTAAACCGACTGAACGAGTTGTATACCTTGCCGTCGAGTGCGTAGAGGTTTGCATAACCGGGGTTTTTTTTATCGCCATAGACAGGATCCCCGATCCACTTGTTGTTTTCGTCTAGTTTACCGACAGTAGATGCTAAAATAATGCGTTCCCACTCGGCTTCATTCCAATATTTGAGGCGCGGGGTCGAGATGGGGTAGCCATCCTTGCCCGCCTTGTAGTTGTACCAGAGCTTGATGCTCTGCTCCTTGCCGAGATCCTTGTCGAGACGGATATTGACCGCCTCTTCCTTCCAACGCGAGCCGCCGAGCGTACCTGTCCTGCCCGTCTCGCCGTCCACATACTCCGTATCGCCGCTCATCGTTTTCGTCACCGTGCCGAAATAGTGGAACGTCGGATCATCCTGCAGTGCACCCGAAAGTGTGAGCGAATAGTTATGCTTGTGCCACGAGCCGGTGGAGAGATCGAGCGTCCCCTTTTGCTCGACCGCGCCCTTGCGCGTGATGATGTTGATGACGCCGCCCGTCGCGTCCGGTCCATAGACCGATGCGCCCGGGCCCTTGATGACCTCGATCTTATCCACGCTCTCGATGCCGATCATCTGGTCGATATTGACGCCCGTGGACTTGCTGCCCGAGGTGCTGCCGCTGTTAAAGCGCGTGCTCGTGAGGTTGTCCACACGTCGCCCATCGATGAGAACAATGACACGTGAGTCTCCATTGATGAGCACGCCGTTGTTATAGGTCTGGTACCCGTACTCGCCGCCGCGATAGCCGGGGTTCTGGAACGTGACGCCCGGGATGCGCTTGATCGCCTCCGTGAGATCCGTATAGTGACGCTTTTCGATCTCCTCGCGCGTGATGACCTTCACATCGCCGCCCGTGCGGTAGTAGGACTGCTCCGTCACCGTATCGCCGAACTGGTTGATCGTCTGCTCCGCCTCGACCACGATATTATCAATCGTGTAGGACTGCAGATTCTCATCATGTCCTGCATAGACAGAGGTCTGCCCCCCCCCCGTGGACAAGAGCCCTGCGAGGACTGCAAGCGTAAGATGTCTCTTCTTCATATTCGTCATTTCCTCCTTGATCGGGCATATGCCCATCCATCCCATGCAACACCCTCCGGCATTGCTGACCGACTGCATAAAAAAAGGCTTCCCACACAAAGAAAGCCGCCGCGTCTCCACGGTATCGGCTCCCCTCCCCATCGCTCGTGGATTATCGGGTCGCGCAAAACAGGCAGTTCTCCTGGCTCGGAATCCTCACGCAGCTGCGCCTTCCCAGAGATTACTCCCCAGTGACCGGACACACGTCCATGCAGCTCTGTTCTTCCTTACAGTGGCGGGACCGCTCCGGCATTTGACCGGATTCCCTATTAAGCCCCGTAGGGCACCTGTTTTCTATGCAGTTTTTATACAAATTGGCATTATTCTATTTTATAATTCATCTTTTGTCAATCATATATTAGCGGAAATTTATTCTTAAGGAAGCACTGATAAATTCAGCCACGCCATCTTTACGT
>NZ_ALKG01000038.1 GCF_000286455.1 Selenomonas sp. FOBRC6 | reverse complement strand
GATCTATGCAATTTGGTTGCGGGGACAGGACTTGAACCTGTGACCTTCGGGTTATGAGCCCGACGAGCTACCGACTGCTCCACCCCGCGATAATCTTGCTCGCGCATTGCGCTAACAAGACGATATTATACGGCAAAGGCGCCTTCTCGTCAATAGCTAAAATAGAAAATGGAGCAGAATTTTTCTGCTCCACTCTTTTACAGCCCCATATTATTCGGCGGCGTCACCGTCGAAGAGGTAGGCATAGCGCTCTTTGAACGCCTCGTGCGTCATGCGATAGGCGTTTGCAAGTCCCGGATCGTCGAGATCTCCCTTCTCGAGGCGCATCATGAAACCGCGCGCAATACGGTAGTGCACGGAGTTGATGTTGACCTTGCGCACCTTCGTCTTGCCCGTCTCGGGGTCGCGGATCTCATCGAAGCGCATGGGCACGGCCTGATTGTCCTGAATCGTGATGATCGCGCCCGAGTCGCCGCTCATGAGGAACTTCACGGCAGAGTAACCGAGCGAGCGGCAATAGTCAATGTCGTACGCGATCGGCGCCGTGCAGCGCAGCTCGTAGCCGATCTCCTTGTCGATGATGGAGATCGTGATGCCGAGTTTCTTCGTCTCGGCGAGCACCGCCTGCTTGAGGATTTCGCCGAAGTCGAGCTCGCTGTAGCGGATGTGTCCGTGCTCGTCCGTGACGACGTTGCCGAGCTTTGCAAAGTCCTCCTCGGCAATCTTCTCGATGACGCCCTCCGCGATGACGGCGACGCCGTAGTTGCGCCCCGTGAGGTAACGCTTCACGATTGAGCCGACGATGACGTCGACGACCTGCTGCAGAGGAATCTTATCCTGCGCGAACTCCTCGGGGATGATCGTGATCGCCGCACCCGCGCTGCGTCCCATGCCGAGGGCGAGGTGTCCCGCCGTGCGGCCCATGGCGATGGTGAAGTACCAGCGGTTGTTCGTCGTGCTCGCATCCTCCATGAGGTTCTCGATCTCCATCGTGCCGAATGCGCGCGCCGTCTCGAAGCCGAACGTCGGGACGCCCTCGGGCAGCGGCAGATCGTTGTCGATGGTCTTCGGGACGTGCACGACGTTGATCGTACGCCCCATCTTGCGGGCATACTCGGAGACCGCCATTGAGCTGAACGCCGTGTCGTCGCCGCCGATGGTGACGACGTGGGTCACGCCGAGCTCGGTCAGGGTCTCGACGACGGTGCGCAGGTCGGATTCCTTCTTCGTCGGGTTGAAGCGCGACATCTTGAGGATACAGCCGCCTGTGAGGTGGATGCGGCTGATGTTCGCAGGCTCGAGGCGGACGTAGTTCTTCTCGCCGCGTGCGAGGCGCGAGAAGCCGTCATAGATGCCGAGCACGTCCCAGCCGTGGCGCGTCGCCTCACTCGTGACCGCCGAGATGACGCTGTTGATGCCCGGTGCAGGACCGCCGCCGCAGATGATCGCAATGACATTCTTGATCCCAATCATGAATATGCCTCCTCAATTTGGAATTATCTATACAATGATAGATTCGACGAAATGAATTGTTTTCCTGCTCTATGGAAATTTTTGGCTCGCTGTCATGCTTTTGTCAGTGTTGCCCAATATTAGCTTCCCCCGTCGCAACGGGGGAAGTGGCGAACGCAGTGAGCCGATAGGGGCGCTCGTGAACAGCCCCTTATCATAGAACTCAGCGCCGCTTGCGGCTGCGCCGACCGATATTTGTGACAGTCTTGCCCACCTTTTTGCTGCGCGGCTTCGGCTTTGCGGATTTCGGTGTACTTCTGCGCTTTGCATCGCGCGGCGGGCGTGCCGTCTGCCGCGCCTCTCCATCTGCGGGGCGCGGGCGCGGCTTTTTCTTCACCGCGCCGCGGCGCAAACGCTCCTTGAGTGCGCCCTCCATCTTGCGCAGCTTCTCGTGCTGATGCGCCGCAACGAGTGTGATCGCCTTCCCCGCCGCGCCTGCACGTCCCGTGCGCCCGATGCGGTGGATGTAGTCCGTGACGGTCGGCGGCAGATCGTAGTTGTAGACATGCGTCACGCCCTCGATGTCGAGCCCGCGCGCGGCGATGTCCGTCGCACAGAGAATCTGCAGCTTTGCCTCGCGGAACTGCCGCAGGACGAAGGCGCGCTGCGTCTGCGTGAGGTCGCCGCTGAGTGCATCGACGAGGTAGCCACGCCGCGCAAGCTCCATCATGAGGGCGCGCGTGCGCTCCTTCGTCGCGCAGAAGACCATCGCGAGATAGGGTGCCTCCTCGTTGATGGAGGCACAGAGACGATCGAGCTTCGTCCCCTCGCTGACGGAGAGCACGACCTGCTCGACATTCGAGAGCGTCGTCCGCTCTCCCTCAATGCGGATATGCGCGGGGTTCGTCATGAACCGCTTCGTAAGGCGCACGATCCGCTCGGGCAGGGTCGCGGAGAAGAGCGCGAGCTGGTAGTCCTGCGCCACCGTATCGAGCAGCGTCTCAACATCCTCGATGAAACCCATCTTGAGCATCTCATCCGCCTCGTCGAGCACGATCTTGTTCACGCTGCCGAGCGCGAGTGTCCCGCGCCGCACATGGTCGAGCAGGCGGCCGGGCGTGCCGATGATGAGCTGCGGATGACGCCGCAGCTTCTCCTTCTGCCGCTCGATATCGGCGCCGCCGTAGATGACGATCGTACCGATGCCGAGCTCCTTTCCGAGCGGCTCCGCGACGCGCTCAATCTGGATGGCAAGCTCGCGCGTCGGGGCAATGACGAGCGCCTGTGCCGCCGTGCCCTGCGGTTTGATCTTTGCGAGAATCGGCAGGAGGAAGGCAAGCGTCTTGCCCGTCCCCGTCTGCGCCTGTGCAATGACATCGCGCCCCGCGCGCATGGGCGGGATTGCCTGTTCCTGCACGGGGGTCGGCTCCATGATGCCCTGCTTCTTGAGCAGGGCGGCGAGCGTCTCCGACACGCCCAGCTGATCGAAATGCGTCATGATGAAAGCACCTCTGCGCCATTCTCCGTGATGAGGATCGTCTTTTCCCACTGCGCCGAGAGCGTGCGATCCTTCGTCCGCACGGTCCAGCCGTCGTCCGCATCCACGGTTACATCGTAGTCGCCCGCGTTGATCATCGGCTCGACCGTAAAGACCATGCCCGGCACCATAAGCATGCCCGTGCCGGGCTCGCCCACATGCGGGACAAACGGCTCCATGTGGAAGTCCTTGCCGACGCCGTGTCCGCCGAGCGCCGTGACCACGGAGTAGCCGTTCGCGTGCGCCCAATCGCCGCACGCCGCGCTCACATCGCCGAGGAAGTGCCACGGACGCGCTGCGGCGATGCCGCGCTCCATGCACTCCTTCGTCACCTGCACGAGCCGCTCCGCCGCAGCGGGCACCTTGCCCACGAGATACATACGCGAGGCATCCGCATAGTAGCCGCCGAGGATGACCGTCGAGTCGACGTTGACAATGTCCCCCTCCTTCAGCACGTCCTTCTTTGACGGAATGCCATGACAGACCACATTGTTGATCGAGGTGCAGATGCTCTTCGGGAACCCCTCGAAGCCGAGACAGGCGGGAATCCCGCCGCGCTCCACGATGTAGTCATGCGCCGCTCGGTCGAGCGTCTCCGTATCCACGCCCGGACGCACGAGCGTCTCCATAAGGTCGAGCACGCCGTCGTTAATGACAGCAGCGCGGCGAATCCCCTCAATATCTGCTGCGTTGTTGATGATCTTGCGCGGCGGACGCACCTGCCCCTTGATCACATCGTAGCGGATAGATGCAATCCGCTCATCAAAATCCGCATGACATTTCTTGTATTTCCTACCGCTGCCACACCAGCATATATCGTTTCGGTTCATTCTGTCTCCCTTTCATAGATAGGTTACTCCTGCATTATAGACCGAAAATCCATTTTTATCAAAGTTTTTTCGTCGTTCTCAGCGGAAACAGAGTACTTGACATGGAGCACGCTATAGGCTACACTTGTCGCGGTATTGATTCTAAGAAGAAGGTAATCTACGTGAAATTCTCATGCAAGCGGCTTCTATTTGCCCTGCTCACCGTTCTCGGACTCCTCCTCATCGCTGTATTCGTCCTCATGCGTTCATCCCCGGGCATCCCCGTCCTCAACTATCACCAGGTCGAGGAGAAGGACGGCAACCCGCTCACCCTCTGGCCCGACCAGTTCGAGGCGCAGATGGCATACCTCGCGGAGGAGGGCTATACGACGATCACAATCGACGAGATGATGGATGCGCTTGAGGGCGGCGCACCGCTGCCGGAGAAGCCCGTTATCATCACGTTCGACGACGGCTATGCGGACAATTACGAGTACGCCTACCCCATTTTGAAAAAATACGGATTCAAGGCGACCATCTTCCTCATCTATGATTTTACAAACACCTACCCGAACTATCTGACATGGGCGCAGATCGACGAGATGAAGGCGTCGGGACTCATTCGCTTCGAGAGTCACACGATGACGCACGCAAATCTTGCGGAGCTGACTTCGTACGACGATCTGCACCACGAGATCGCAGACTCGCATGACCTCCTCTCGGAAAAGCTTGGCTACGATATGCACTACATCGCCTACCCCGGTGGGCGTGTCAACGAGGAGATCGAGGAGATCACGCGCGCGGCGGGCTATCGCGGCGGCTTCACCGTACACTACGGCCTCTCCACGCCTTTCGAGGGGCGTTACCAAATGGATCGCATCCCCATCTTTGGTGCAAATATGCACACACTCACGCGCTTCAAACTGCGCCTCGCCTTTGCCCCGCTCATCGCGCCGCTTGAGGATCTGCGCCTCGACCTTCGCGCGTGCGGACTGGGCGGACTTGCCGACTGTCTGATCGTTCCCTGATATTTTTGTGAAAAATCTGTAAAAGAAACGGGACAGTACGAAAAAAATATGCTATAATGCTTCTATTGGTTATTGTGTTTAAGGAGGGCTTTTCATGGATTTTGAAGCACTGGTCAAGGCGAAATTTGATGAAGCATATGCGGCGTCGGAGCATCCGAAGAAATTCTTCCTTACGGAGAACGGGCGCGGTGTCGTCGACGGCGGCGAGATGTATAACGCCCTGCTCCACGATGTACTCGACGTTGTGCAGAAGGCAATGGTTGGCATTCTGAAGGACAGCCATCATACACATTGACATCCGGATACACAAAGAACCGCCGCACAGCGAACTGTACGGCGGTTTTTTCGCGAAGGGCGCGATCACATTTTGCGGTCGCGCCCTTCGTGTTTTTTATATATTTTCGTAGTGGAACGGTTCAAGCTCCCAGAGCACGCCCGAGAGCTGTTTCAGATCGACATCGGAGAAGACACGCAGCGCGGGGCGGATGTTCTTCTCGGGGAAGAGGGCAATGGTCGCCGCCTCCTCGCCGTGCTGGAAGAATACCTCCACCGCGCCGTGATCGACGTACATCCGCATCGAGAGCGTCTCCTCGGCATAGAGCTTGAAGACGCGCGTACCACGCCCACCGAGCTTCATCCCCGTGCGGTCGATGGTCATGACCTGTTCGAGGCGGTTGTAGCGGAAAACGAGTTTTTCGAGACCGAAGACGAGCTCGACGGAGACGCTGTAGGCATCCCCCATTGTGAGGTCGAGGATCAGCTCTGTGAGGTCGTAGAGTGTCGTGGAGAACTCGCTCTCTCCCCCTGCTTCGAGGGCACGCTCCGTCTCTCGATGGCGCAGAGCCTTCAGCTCGCGCACAGGCTCGGAGAAGATATGTCCCTGACGCAGTGTCAGCACGCGCGGCAACGTCAGGCTGTGCATCCAGCCCTCCTCCCGCGTCGGATAGTCCTCCTCGCGGTCAGGCATCCCCATCCATCCGATGAGGATATGCCGCCCCTCGTGCGTCAGGATCTGCGGCGCATAGAAGTCGAATCCGTGATCGAGCTCCTTGAACCGCCCGTGCATGAGCATCTCCATCGCATCCATCGAGGCGTGCCCTGCGATGTACCCCGCCTGATAGACGTTCTGCCTATCGTAGGCACGCGCCTCCACGCCCTGCGGACAGAAGACAAGCACATCGCAGTCGCCGAACGAGAGGAGATTGGGACACTCCCACATATAGCCGAAATCCTTCAGCTGCGTGCGCAGTTCGCCGAGGCATTCCCAACGCATCGGCGCCTCGCGGTAGACGAGCACGCAGCCGCGTTCGTCCTCCGTCTGTGCACCGATGACGAGATGACGCACGCCGCGCCAGTCGAAGAGATACGGGTCGCGGAAATGTGCCGTAAAGCCTGCGGGCGGACCGTCGATAATGATCTCTTCCTTCTTGACCGCACCCGCCGCCTTCGTATAGGTGCCGAAGCGCTGCACAGAGCTGCGTTTTCCCACCTCATCCTTCGCATTGCAGGTGTAGAGAACGCGCAGATGCCCGTCCTCCTCCGTGCCGCAGCCCGAGTAGCAGCCATCCTTATCGTGCTCATCCGTCGGCCAGAGCGCGAGCTGCGGAATCTGATAGGTACAGAAATCGCGCGTCTTCGTATGCGCCCACGACTTATTTTTGTGCGCGCAGCCGTAGGGATTCCACTGGTAGAAAATATGATACGCACCGTTGTGGTACGTCATGCCGTTCGGGTCGTTGATGAGTCCGAACGGCATCTCGATATGAAAGCGATTGTGCCAACGATGCGTGAAGGGGAAGCCCTCCGCGAGTTTTGCATCAATCGCCCGCTTGTCAAAATTCTCCACGTCGCTCACTCCTCGGGGCGGAAGAAGGTGAAGGTCAGACCGAATGCCACGCCGAAGCCGACCGCATTGACGAGGATGTACTCGGGAAGGTGGTCAAGGTAGAGCAGCGTGCCCGGCAGCACCGTGATGCCCATGCCGGTGCCCGCCAGATGCAGGAAGCCCGCAATCGCACCCGCGCACGCGCCGCCCACAAGACCGTAGATGAACGGCTTCATAAAGCGCAGGTTGATACCGAAGATGGCAGGCTCCGTGATGCCGAGGAAGGCGGGCACCGCCGAGGAGATATAGAGTGCGCGCTTCTTTGCGTCATGCGTGCGTGCCGCAACGGCAACCGCAGCGCCGCCCTGCGCAACAATCGCGCCCGTAATGATCGCGTTGAACGGATCAAGCCCCGTGGACGCGAGCAGCTGCACCTCAAGCGCGTTAAATACGTGGTGCACGCCGAACACGACGATGACCTGATGCACGCCGCCGACGATGAAGCCGCCGATGCCGTACGGGAGTTCAAGGAAGGCACGCACCGCGCCGAAGATGCCGATCTCAAGCGTGTGCATGATGGGTCCGATGATAAGCAGACCGAGCAGCATCGAGACGAACAGCGTGAGGAACGGTGTCACGATGAGGTCAATAATGTCGGGCACAAAGGTCTTGAACCACTTTTGCAGGCGCGCGGCGAAGATGCCGAGCACGAGCGCGGGCAGTACCGAGCCCTGATAGCCGACGACGGGGATCGGAATCCCGAGGATGTCCATTGAGAGCGGTACGGCGTCGCCCGCCGCAATCGCGTAGGCGTTCGGCAGCTGTGGCGCAACGAGCATGAGTCCGAGCACGATGCCGATGACGGGCGTGCCGCCGAAGCGGTTCATCGTCGACCAGCAGACGAGCGCGGGCAGGAAGGCGAACGCCGTGTCCGTGAGGATCTGGCTCATGCGGAGCAGATTGTCACTCATCTCGATGCCAAGACTCTGTGCAGCACCGCGCAGCCCCATGAAGAGACCTGTTGCAACGAGCACGGGGATGATCGGCACGAAGACATCGCCGAGCGTGCGCGACACCTTCTGCAGCGGCGTCATCTGATCATACGCTTCCTGCTTGCTGTTCACCGCCCCTACGAGGTTCGTACCCGCAACAAAGGCGTCGAAGACCTTGTCCACAAAGCCCGTGCCGAGGATGATCTGATACTGCGCGGCGGCGAAGAACTGTCCCTTTACGCCGTCGATGTTCTCGATCGCCTTCTCATCGATGAGTTCCTTGTCGTTGACGATGAGGCGCAAACGCGTCGCACAGTGCTCGGCGCTGCGCACATTGCCCGCGCCGCCAACGTACTTCCAGATGAGCTTTGCGACGCGCTCCTCCTTCGGCAGATTCGGATCGATGTCGTCCTCAACCACCGTAGTCTCTGCCTTTACCTCCTCAGCCGCATCCCCGCCCGAGGAGATCTCCGCATCGTCCAGCGTGAGCGTGATCTTTCCGTAGTCCGCCGCATTTGTCACGAGCACGGGCGTCGTGGTCTCATAGCCCTCCGCGCGAATCGCATCGGGATCAAACTCGAGCAGCAGCTGCCCGCGCTTAACCGTATCGCCCTGCGCGACGTGCGCCGTGAAATGCTTGCCCTCGAGCTTCACCGTGTCCACGCCGACGTGGATGAGGAGATCGACCCCGTCTGCCGAGTGAATGCCAATCGCGTGCTTTGAGCCAAAGAGCACCGTAATCTCGCCATCTACAGGCGACACGACACGCCCCTCGGGGTCGGCAATCGCGGCGCCGCGGCCCATCGCACCGCTGGCAAATGCCGGATCTGTCACCTCCGAGAGCGGGATCAGACGCCCCCGCAGCGGGCTGTCAATACGAATGTCCTGCATAAAAGTTCCCCCTATAAAATTGTCGCATTGGAATCTCCCCACCTATACTTTCAGATTCCTTTCAGTAAAAGTGTACCGATTTCCTTTTCACTTGTCAATGCAGAAGCATGCGAAAAGATTTTACAATGAGAAATGCTTGTGGTAGAATGATTTTAAGGAATCGTTGGGAAATTCGGATTACCATCCGGGGAGGCATTACAATGAGTGTAAAGTATGAGGTCAGTGTCACGGCCATCGGCAAGCTGGCGCGCAAATTTCTCGAGACGAACAACAGCGTCATCCTGCTGGATGAGGGTGCGCACCCGAACCTTGCGGAGATGGTCATTGAGCATACGCCGGGTGAGCTGACGGCGGACATTGTCGCCGGTGACACCCTCTCGATCGGCAAGCAGAAGTACAAGGTCGTGCGCGTCGGTGAAAACGCAAACGACACGATCCGCGAGAGCGGACACTGCACCCTGCTCTTCAATGCAAAGGGTTCCATGCCCGGACAGATCGAGCTTGAGGGCACGAGCGTTCCCTCGCTCTCGCAGGCACTGAAATTCAGCTTTGCAGGGAAGTAAATCACCTTATCATTATTTGAGTCAGCCGCATGCAATGCATAGAGGCTGACTCTTTTCTATATATGAATATATTGTAATTAGAACTTTTTTCCTATATAATGGCAAAAACAGAAAAGGAGTCCCGTTATGAAAAAACTCTTTGCAATGCTCTTTGCCATCATTGCAGTCCTCGCCGTCGGATGTGGGAACACGAGCTCAAACAACAGCGAAGATGTCCATGCGGATTCTACTGTGCTTGACCTCGCACGCCCCGTCCAGCCACCGGCCGATTTTGCAGGCAAGCGCGTGCTCGTCGCATTCTTCTCGCGCACGGGCGAGAACTACGAGGTCGGCTACATCGAAAAGGGAAATACGCACATTATTGCAGAACAGATTGCGGAAATCACACACGCTGACCGAATTTTTGAGATTCAGACCGTAAATCCCTACCCTGCCGACTATCAGGAGATGACGAAGATCGCAAAGGAGGAACAGGCGGAAGAGGCGCGACCCGCGCTTACCGCACGCGTGGAGAATATGGAGCTCTATGATGTGATCTACCTCGGCTACCCGATCTGGTATCAGAATCTGCCGATGCCCGTCTACACCTTTCTCGAAAGCTATGATTTCACGGGCAAGACGATCATTCCCTTCTGTACGGGCATGGGAAATGCAATGAGCGGCATGGAGGCGGACATCCCGCTCTTTGCCAAGGGCGCGCAGCTGCGACAGGGCTTCGGCATTCAAGGAAAATTCGTGCATAACAGCCCCGATCAAGCAAAGCTCGAGGTCGCAAACTGGCTCGCCTCGTTGGGATACACGAACTGATGCGTATCCTCCTCTATATTCTCATCTGGGCAGTGATCCTCTTTCTGCCAAATCGCCTGCTGACAACGGAACCCATCCACGAGTATCTCGGACTCATCTTCCTCCTGCTCGGCAGCATCCATCTTGTGCTCGTGCGCCGCTACCTGCGTGCGCTCATGACCCTGCGTCTCAGGGTGACACCGCTCAACACCGTCAATTCCGTCATGCTCATTCTGCTCCTCGTTGTCATTGCAACGGGCATCATGATCTCGCTCTACGCGGTTCCCATCATACGTCTGCGCGGACTCACGTCCATCTACGTTCACGGGACACATCTTGCCGCCGCTGTTCTCTTCTATCTCATCGTCGGCATACACGTGGGCTTTCACTGGCGTGCGATCTGGAACGGCATCCTACGTCGCCTCTCCCTGTGCATTCCCACAGGTCTTTCACGCGTCTTCGACGCACTCGGCGTCCTCCTCATCATCGCAGGACTGCACGCCTTTGTGACAACGCATATCTACGAGAAAATCCTATACGAGCACCTGTCATTCGGCGGCATTGTCGGCACGTGGCAGTATCAGCTCGACCTCATGCTGATCTTTGCCGCCTGCATGAGCGCGACGCTCTTCTTCGAGCGGCTGCGCATGAGAAAATGACGATAAAAAAGCCCCGTGCAGGGGGACTTTTTTGTCTCTACATCATTGCATCCATCGCATCAAAGATCGGCAGGAGAACCGACAGAACGACAAAGAAAATGACACCCCCGACAAAGACAATCATCGTAGGCTCGGCAAGTGCCTCGATCCGCACGGCGTACGTCCCTGCCCTGCGACGGCAGTAATCCGCCGCATGCTGCAGGAGCCGTTCCAAGTCGCCCGCCGCCTCACCTGCTGCGAGCATAGAGCGCAGCAGCGCTGGCAGATAGGACTCGTGCGCAATCACCTGACCGAATGTGCGCCCCTCGACAAGGCTCTGCTCCATGCGAGCAAGATGACGCGCAATCGCACGATTCCCCGTCACAGAGCGCGCAAGTCCGACGGCATGATCCAGACGAATCCCGCTGCGCAGAAGTATCGCAAGTGTGCGCAGGATCATCTGCCACGCGGCGAGCTGCACGAACGTCCCAAGCACAGGAACGCGCAGGAGAAGCGCATCGACATACAGGCGCAGAGACGGCAGAGAGAGCAACAAAGGTACTGCAACACAGATGCCGACAACGAGTCCAAAAGCGAAATATGGCTGCGCCGAGACAGCATCCGACACCCCCAACAGCATCCGCGTCGGCAGCGGCAGCGCCGCCCCAAGATCGCGCAGGAGTGCCGCAAAGATCGGCAGGACGAATACCGTCATAATCAGCACCGAAAAGACGGTTGCCGCAAGGAGGAAGAGCGGATAGAGGAGTGCGCTACGCAGGGCTTCACGCAGGGCATGCTCCTCCGTGAGAACCGCGGCGGCCTCCCGCAGAATCCCCTCGAGCGTGCCGCTCTCCTCGCCTGCACGCACCATGCCAACCAGACTCAGAGGGAATGTCTTCGCCTGCATCTCCATCGCCTGCGACAGCGGCAGCCCGCGCAAAACCTCTGCATGCAGTGCCGCAACAGTCCGCCCGTAGGCAGAATTTCCCACGTCCTCGGCAAGGTGTTCCAATGCTTCATGCACAGGGAGTCCCGCCCCGAGGAGTGCTGCCAGTTCATGCAGGAACGCAATCCGCTCCTCTGCCGTAATTCTGCTGCTCATATGCAGTGCAGACGGCAGGCAAAAATCGTGCCGCTCGTAAATGCGCAGAGCGATCTTCCCCTCTGCCGCAAGCATACGCGCCACAGCCGGCGCAGACTCTGCGGCGAGCTTCCCCCGCACGCGGGTACCATCTGCTGCACGGGCGTGATACGAGAACATCTTCATGCGATGATCCCCTGCGCCCGCAGAGCCGTCTCGGCCATCTCCGCTGTCTGCATGCCCTGTGCCGCGCCGCTCATCATAACGGAGGTGAGTTGGCCGCAGCTGCCCTGCCGCAAGATATTCCGCACGGCAGGTGTCGCGCAGAGCACCTCAAATTCAGCAACGCGTCCGCCGCCCTTCCTCGGCAGAAGACGCTGCGCAAAGATGCCCATCAGGACATCAGCAAACTGCGCGCGCACCATATCCCGCACATCGGGTGGAAACATCCCCTCCACGCGCAGAACCGCCTGCGCAGCACTGCGCGTGTGTAGCGTCCCGAGGACAAAGACACCTGTCGCTGCCGCCGTCAATGCCGCCTCCATCGTCTCACGGTCCCGGATCTCCCCAACGAGGAGGATATCCGGATCCTCGCGCAGCGCACTCCGCACGGCATCGGGAAATGAAGCAAAGTCGCGCCCCAACTCACGTTGACTGAGAAAGGCACGCACAGGCGAAAAAATATATTCAACGGGATCCTCGAGCGTAATGATATGTGCACTCCGCGTCTGATTGATCCCCTCGATCAGAGCGGCGAGCGTCGTCGTCTTCCCCGCACCTGTTGCGCCGCAGATGAGTGCAAGGCCGTCCCGCGCCTCGGTCAGCGCCCGCAGTGCACGCGGCATATGGATCTCCTCGGGCGTCATGATATGCTCGGGGAGGAGCCGCAGCGCAAGCCCAAGCCCCTCCTGCATACGGTAGGCATTTCCGCGAAAGCGTCGCCCCTCGTACACCCATGCAAAATCGACATCATGCGCACGAAGATCTGCGCGCTGCTCCTCTGTGAGCATATTCTCCAGCAGCATCTCCATGTACGCTGCAGTTGGGATAAACGACTCTGATGCAAGCGCGCCATCGTGCCGCATCTGCACGCGCTGCTGCGGTGCTATGTGCAGATCGGAGGCCTCCGACGCAATCATGCGATGAAGAATGTCCGCCCATACTGCTCTCTCATCCATAGAGTGCCCTCCCCACCTCCGCAAGTGTCGTCTCTCCCGCAAGAGCCTTTGCCACGCCATCCTGCCACAGCGTCTCCACATGATCTGCTGCTGCCGCCGCGCGAAGCGACGCCTGATCGCCCGCACCAAGAATCGCCGCACGCATCCGCTCCGTAATGGGCAGAACCTCATGGATCGCCATGCGCCCGCGGTATCCGCTGCCGTGACAGTGCGCGCAGCCCCGCCCGCGCGTGAGCCGCATCCCCTCATGATAGAGATCGCCAAGCTGCATTGCCTCGCGTGCATCGCGCGAAATCTCATACTCCTCACAGCAGTGCGGACAGACGCGCCGCACGAGACGCTGTGCAATCACACCCGAGAGAGTTGCCGCGAGCAGATAGGGCGGAACGCCCATCTCGATCATGCGGAAGATCGCCGAGACCGTATCCTCCGTATGCAGTGTCGAAAAGAGTGCGTGTCCCGTGAGTGCAATCCGTACCGCCATCTCCGCCGTTTCACGATCGCGAATCTCACCGAGCAGAATCTTCTGCGCATCCTGCCGGAGAGCCGCGCGCAGTCCCGCGACGAATGTCAACCCCGCCTCCGCATTTACTTGAAACTGGCTGATTCCATCGATGCGGCGCTCCACGGGATCCTCCAGCGTCATGATGTGGCAGTTCGGCTCATTCAACGCCGAGAGAG
>NZ_ALKG01000037.1 GCF_000286455.1 Selenomonas sp. FOBRC6 | reverse complement strand
ATCCGGCTTTGGCGTATCTGGCTTTGGTGTATCCGGGGTGTATTGACCCTGTCCACTTTCGCTGCGGAATGTGATCGGAGCGAGCTTCAGTGTTGCCGAGGAAGAGACAAGACCTTCTGCGATTTCTGCCTTACCTGAGAGGTTGCGCTCTCCCGTTGTATACGCCGTATAGTAGAGCTTGTTTGCCAGTGCATTCAGTGTCGCATTCACGAGGCTCTTGTCCTCTGCCTTTGTTGATTCCGTATTGAGCCCTGCGTTGTGCGTGGAGAGGGTGATGCCGCTGTCCGCTGCTGCCTTTGCAATGCGGATGTCGCCGCCCTTCATCACCGTCGGTGCTGCAGCATCGTGTTCGTAGACGACCTTCGTATGCCCGCTGTAATTGTCGATGGCAATTTCTTGGGCATTCTTCTGAAAGATGAAGCCGCGCGACGATTCCGCTGCGCCGCCGTAGAAGTTCGTGATGCGGCTCTTGGGAATATATTTGCCGTCTGTGAGAGCGCCCGAGCCCTTGTCCTCGTCGTCCTGATAGTAGCGCTCGTTGCGCCCTTCGTTGATCCACTTTGCGGTGTTTTGCAGGTAAAGATCCGCTGTGCCGCCGTTGTCGATAAGACCATGCAGGTAGGAGTTGCTCGTTGTGAGAGCGACGTTCAGCTTGCCCGTGGGGAGCGCAAAGAGATCGCCGGCGAGCTTCACGTCACGCGTGCCGGGCATATTTCCTGCTGCTCCTGTATTCATGTTGATCGTGCCCTGATAGGCAGCGAGTGCATAGTAACTGTACTTCATATTTGCGGGTACTTGGATCGTACCGCCGCTGATATGGACGCTGCTGTTTGCCGCATTCGTCGTCACGCCGTTGCCGTAGACGGTCATATCCACATTCCCCGTTACAGTAACATTGCTCTTTTCGACCTGCGTCAGGATGCCCGCGTTGTTGAAGCGTGAGAATACATTTTCACGGTTGAGCGGGATGCCCCACTGATCGGTAGATGCCCCTGCAATCCTCAGATCGTTGTTGATGCGGATCGTGGAGGCTTTGCTTGCCTCGTAGGACTTCTCTCCGAGGCGGTCGCTCTTTTGCACAGCGACGCCGTTGCCGCCATATCCGCCCGTCATGGAGATGTTGACGGGGGCGTTGATCATAATCCGCGCGGACGTCTTCTTTGCTGCATCGAGCTGGACAGCGTTCGTCAGCGTGTTGCCGCCGGCGAATCCCTTGGTGATAATATTGACCTCGCTTGCGCTCACTGTGACGTTTTTGCCATTTCCGGCATAGATGCCCGTCGGGTTTCCAACGGTGTTCTCTACTTGGAGATTGAGCTTATGCCCTGCGGCGTTGATGTCAATATTGCTGCTGTCCGCATAGACGGCGGCAAGCACGTTCGTCTTGTAATCGCCGAGTTTGTTCTTGCCGATGCTGATGACGGCATCGCTGCCGAAGCTCCGCGTCTGCGTGACGGAGTCCGTAAGAGTTGCACTGCTCTTCCATACGGCTTTATCGTTTGCTGACGGAGGTGCTGCGAGGACAACGGATGCCGTATCGCCATGGACATGATCCGGCTCAAGCATGGTGATCTTGTTGAATCGGCTGAATGCCTTGTTATCAGAGAAATCTCTCGCCTGCCATTTGTAGCGCTCTGTGTCGTCGCCGTCCTCATAGGCGCGCAATGTATCGCCGAGCTCAAGCCAGAGACGTTTTGTGTAGTATTCAGCGTTGAGCTTGCCGAACCAGCCTTCCTCATTCTCAACGGCGACAATCTCGTTCCACGGCTTCGGACTGTCAGAGAGCAGGTTCGATACGGTCGTCTGATAGACACGCGCGTTGATCTGACTGCCGGATGGGCTGAGGTTATACGTCATCACATAGGCTGTACCATTGGGCAGGATCTTGAGATCGCGCATATCCTGACCTGTTGCCGTCACATCGGTCGGCAGTTTGACGTTGCGCTTCTCTGTGCCAACCAACTTGCCGTTGTCGTCGATCTTCGCAACGCTGAGGGCAGTATGATGCGTGTTTCCTGTTCCGTTGTAGTGCTGGTAGCCGCCAATACAGGAGACGAGGATGTAGTCGTTAAACCGATTGAGCCGCCCTTGGTCGATGTTGCGACTGATACGCGTATAGCTGCCGAATTTCAGCGTGCCGTCATCCTGAATATCGTATTGCATCAGGAAGCCGTCGTCGTAGGGGTCATAGCCGCCGAGCGGGTTGACGGAGACCGCCACATAGAGCTTTTTCCCTACGGTGAGCAGCGCTTCGCCGTGTACCACCGCCTTTGCGGGATCGCCCGTATAGGTCTTGCCCGTCACACCGAACTGATCTTCGTCAAGGTTCTGGAAGCTCTCCGTGAAGTTATAGCCGCAGTATTTCTTGATGTCCTCCTTGAGATCGACGGTTGCCGGACGGTTCTCAAAGAGTTTGTTGCCGACACGTCGCACGACGCCGATCTTGCCGAGATCGTAGCCTGTTACATAGATATGCGTATCCGTTCCTGCTGCTGCATGTGCATTTGGAACGGAGAGAACTTTGCCGCTCGCAACAGCTGCTGCAGCGCCCTCGGAGTTTGGATCAATGAGGAGATTCCCTTCGAGCTCCGTCGTGCTGTACGTATACTGCCGCAAGAACACCATGCTCCTGCCGGCCAGATGCAGACCGAAGGAGGCAGGATCGCGGTTCAGATTCTTCAGTACGCCGGGATGTCCCTCTGCATCGATGTGTGTCGTCACGCGCGATCCTGTCACAGCCCCCATCTCACTGTTGCCGTAGTCGGATGGAATGGTTGAGACGAGATTTGCCGCACTTGCCGTTGAGGCACAGAGGAGTCCCCCAACGACAAGTGCGGTGAGCCGTATGCGCTCTGCTCTGCCAAAATGTAATTTCATAACAGTCCCTCCTTTAGAACTCATAGCGGAATGTCATATAGTAGCTGCGCCCCTGCAGGGGGTACTCAATGTTCACACTACCGGGATCGCTACCGAAGCGCTGCAGACTGTTGACCCGCTGTCTTGGCGCACGGTCAAATATATCGTTGCAGCCAAGCGTCAGCGTCATATCCTCGCGCGGAGACCACTTCATACCGAGGCTGACGGTAGTCAGAGACTCTGTCGGACGACCTGCAAGCTCACGTTCGGTGGCATCGTTCGTTGTCGGAAGAGCATAGTGCGTGTAGTACTTTGAGAGATAATGTGCCTCGCCGAAAAAGAGCCATTGACTTGTCGGACGATAGGTCAGGCGCATGTTGCCCTCCCATTCCGGCTGGAAGGTCGGACGCACATCCATCCAGTCGTAATGAACCGTTGAATCCTTGCGTTGTGCGCTCATCTTGAGATAGGTGCTCTCAAGATCGAGGTCGAACTTTTTCCAGTGGAAATTCGTCTGCAGTTCGACGCCGTGTGCCTTGCCGCGCGCATCGTTGAAATAGGAACTGTATGTAAGTCCCGCACGGTAGAGCATAAGCATGCGTTCTGTATCGCGCCAGAAATAGGTGAGCGTCGTCCGATTGTCCGCACCGAGGGCTCTGCCGTCCCAGATGGCGGAGAGGTCGAACTGCTTGCCGTACTCCGGCTGTGGGAATACGGCACTCTCTCCGCGAAAGTCGCGCGGCGAGGGGAGAATCCCCGCGCCGTCTCCTGCAATCTCGTACATATTGAGCAGGCGGAAGTAGGTGCCACCCGTCATGCGCATGGAGAAGCTGTCGTTGAATTTCTTTTTCAGTGCAAGCTGCCATGTCACCTTGGCATCGACCTGACTGTCCTCAGGATGAATCCAATGGTAGGTCTTTGCCGGATTAAATCTTCCGAAGCGGCTGTAGCCTGTGATCTGCGAGCGGTTGTAGCGAATCGCCGGCGTCAGCTGCCATGTCCGCTTTTCATCGAGCGTGATCGTATCCTGCACCTGTATGTTGAAAATGTTTTGGTCGAACTGATCGCGCATCTGTGTCCAAAGATTGCCGATCTGCGCCTGCACATCGTCGATAACCTTATCGAGGCCATCTCCGCGTATGTTCATGCGCTCGTGCGAGTAGTTCATCTGGAAGTCCAGCATATTGCGCTTGTCCAGTTCATACGTTCCGTCGATCTGAACGTTGTATTTGTTTGAGCGATATTCACTCCACTCGCGCATGGGGACATTATCCCACTTTTTTGTCGTATCTGTGTAGAGGTGCTCGGCACGATAATCCTTCTTCTGGTTCAGATAGTCAACCATCCAGCCCCATTCGTAGCGGTTGCCCATATAGCGGCGTTGTACGAGCAGCTCTGAGGCGCTGATCTTTTGGCGGCGACTGTCTTGCTTGTAGAGATCCTCGCGATCGACCTTCAGCCCCGGCGTAATCATATCGAAGTAGCTCTTCATATCAACCCAGAGACTGTCGGGCAGGTGTCTGTTGACCGTTTTGTAGGTTCCCTTGATCATCCAGTCGTTATTCTGCCATTTGACGAGGAGATCAGTATTCTTGTAATCGTTATATTGCCGACGGCGCTCTGCATTCCGTGCCGCCTCTGCGAGGCTTTCGCTGTCGCTGAGCGCCTGCCTGTCGGCATCTATCGTAGCTTGCCATATACCGGCACCGCCATTTGCAGCCTCATATGCTGCTATTTCTGTCGGTGTCATTGCGAGAAGCTGATTCAGCTCACGTTGGTTCGCAAGGTAGTCCTTTCCCACCTGCGTATTTGTAAACCACTGCTCCGCCGCATAGCTGCGGTAGGGAAAATCCCCGTCTCTCTGCTCGTGATTGAGGCCGAAGAGGAGACTGCCGCTGCCGATGGGGGCTGTGATCTCGACGGATGCCTTTTTGCCGCCGAACGAGCTCGGCCCGATCTCGGCAGAGCCGTGTGCCCCCGTCGGTTTCTTTGTCACGACGTTGATGACGCCGCCGATGAAGGTTCCTGCAAAGCGTGCGGGGATGTAGCCGCGATATACCTCAATTCGCTCGACGTTGCTGACGGGGATGGTCGAGATATCGACCGCTGCGTCGCCGCCGAGGTTCGTCAGTACGCCGTCCACGAATACGCCGACCTGCGCTGCTGTCGAGCCGCGTACGGTCACCGTTGTGTACTGTCCCTTGCCGTTGACCTCACGCACATGGACGCCGGGGACCATTTTGAGGAAGTCAGGCAGGGTCTTTTGTTCCCCCTGGAACTCCTCGGGACGGATGACGGTCACAGTACCGGGGGAGAGGATCTCCTCCCATGCAGGGCGTTTCGCCTCTACGGTGATATCGGGCGTTGTGTATTCGCTGGACGATGTGGTAACCTGCTCGCCATCCACGGCGGAGCTCGGCGCAGACACCGTCTCTGCGGCTGCTGTCACAGGGGGATACAGCGCACCCGCAAGCAACATCCACAGGATACCGGGGACAAGATGCTTCTTTTTCCTTTTTCCAGACATGAAAGAGCCTCCATTCTCTTTGAAAAATCAGTATTAAAATTCTTTTTGAAAGATATAGACAATAAGTCCTATATAACCACTTCTTTCTCATGAAAAAAATCCGTCTGCGACCAAGATTGGTTCAGACGGATTGCTTTTTGAGAAAAGAAAAACCGGCATATGAAATACAGCCGGAGATGCTTTGTCATCAAGTATCGACAAAATCCCCTACCCATCGCTCGCAGGTACCGGTCTTTGAAATCCGCAAAGACCGACGGTGATGTTGAAATAGGTAAGTATCCTGGCTTGGTGTCATCGTCTGCACACGCCTTCCCAGATTGTTCCAGTGACATTATTGTGTGCAGGCTCTTCCTTACAGTGGCGGGACCGCTTCGGCTTATACCGAATTCCAGATTAAGTCTCTCGACGCCTATTCCCTCTATATGCAATTTTTATCTTTATATTAATACCTATTATATGATTTTGTCAATAAGAGAATACGATTTATATAGAATTTATTCAAATGAAAATACAGCAAGAATTCGGTTAAGGGATTTGTCGGAGGGCGTTGCATGAAAGGAAACTTCAATGCTATAATGACTGCGTTTGAATTTTATGCGAAGGGAGGGCGTAGTGATGCCGATGGATGAGTTTGCGTGGCGTGTGAGACTTGCGCGTCGCCGCAAGGCGCATCAACGAAAATTTGCCCTCGCGGCGGGGCTGATCGTCGTGACGATTGCAGCGCTCGCGTGGTACTTTGCATACTACATCCAACGTCCGGAGTACGCCCTCGCACAGGCGGCGGAGGCCGTTGCGCAGCGCGATTTGGAATCGTTTGAGCGCCGTGTGAATCTCGCGGCGGTTGCGGATGCGGGCTACGATGATCTCACCTATGTCCTATTTGCGCGCGATACGCATCTCAAGGAGTCGGAACGGGTCGCCTCCGGCAAGTTTTACGAGAAGATCAAGGGGAGCGTCACAGAGGGGCTTATCCGTACGATTGCCTATGCTGTGGAGCATGATGTTTGGGTGGAGCCGGAGGGCGTGGACGCGCTGAAGGGGCGGCAGCTCGGTATTGATTTCGAGTACCTGATGGAGTGCAGTCATCTGCGCGATACGGAGCTGCTTGCGCTCGGCGAGATTGTGCGCGACGGGAGCGCAGCGGTGGCGACGGTTACGGTGCGCGATGGCGGCACGGGGCTGGAGTTCCCCCTGCAGCTGCGCATGGAGAAGGGCGATACGGGCTGGCAGGTTGTGCGCGTGGCGAACTACCGTGCCTA
The DNA here is from genome assembly GCF_000286455.1 of Selenomonas sp. FOBRC6. GTDB lineage: Bacteria > Bacillota > Negativicutes > Selenomonadales > Selenomonadaceae > Centipeda. The sequence goes on along the minus strand of NZ_ALKG01000037.1, from coordinate 7,331 downwards.
TCTCGAGGCGGTTCAGACGGCGACGGCGGCAGATGTCTCGCGTTATATCGAGGTGACGCGCCCTATCGTTGACCGCTACAACGGTGTGTTCCGCTCGACGCAGAGCGAGTTCCGTAGCCTGACGGAGACCGCGTGGAGTACCTATACGATCGAGCACCGCAAGGCGCTGATCCGCCTCTTGCAGGAGGATATGATCCCCGTGCTGAAAAAGTATCAGCGCGAGCTGGATGCGGTGGAGGTTCCGCGCGGCGCGGCCTATCTCGCCGCTCAGCGTAAGGCGGCGACGGAGGCCTCGATTGCCTCCTATGAGAGCTTCGTGCGCGGGCTGGACACGGGGCTGCCAGAGGATTTTGCGCGTGCCGAGACACTGCACAAGCAGGCGCTCACCTACGATCTGCGTGTCGGTGACATGATCCGCCGCGGGGCAGTGAATGCAGAGACGCCTGCGACGCCGTGAAGAATACACAAAAGGTCTTATGATACGAACAGCTGCGTATCATAAGACCTTTTTCTATGTGCCGATCTGATCTGCGGTGCGGCGCATGGCTCTGCGATATCCGTAGAGAAGGATGCCGACCATGACGAAGAAGCTCGCGTTGTAGGCGTTGTAGACGACGTGCATGGAGTGGAAACCTATTGTGTCCCAGCCCCAGCACCACGCGACCCGAAAGAGGCAGTAGGCGGCGAACGCGGCGATCATGGGCGTGATGGTGTCGCCGAGTCCCCTGATCGCGCCGATGTAGACCTGATTGATGCCGTAGAGCCAGTAGAAGGCGAATGTCCAGTAAACAGCGTCGAGTGCGTTCTCTATGACGGCGGGATCGTCGATGAAGAGCGGGATGAGCGTCGGGGCGGCGAGACCTGCGATGAGCGCCATAAAGAGTGCGCCAAATCCCGCAAGGCGCAGACTCGCACGCAGCCCTGCGCACACGCGTGCAAGGTCGTGTGCGCCGACGTTCTGCCCAATGAAGCTCGTGAGCGCAATCCCGAACGCAAAGAGCGGATAGTAGAGGAAGCCCTCGATGCGCGCGTAGACGGTCATGCCCGCCATCGCCGCATAGCCGAAGCTGTTGATGTAGGTCTGAATGACAAGCGAGGAGATGCTCATAAAGACCGCCTGCAAGCCCGCGGGAATGCTCGTACCGAGGATAGGCATGAGGTGTACGGGCTGAAAGAAGGGGCGAACGATGGTGAAATGCCATGCGCCGTGGAGGTGGAGCAGTTTGCGCAGGGCAAGGAGCGCCGACGCATACTGCGCGATGATAGTCGCCGCCGCAGCCCCCGCAATGTCGCAGGGGATGACGATGAGGAGCAGGACATCGAGTGCGATGTTGAGTACGACGGCGGCGGCGAGGTAGTGCAGGGCGCTCGTTGTGTTACCGAGCGCGCGCAGGATGGCGCTTGCCGTATTGTAGAGGAGCTGCGCGAGCATACCGAGCAGCGCGATTCGCAGGTAGAGGCTTGCTATCGGGATCAGCTCGGCGGGCGTTGCGAGTGCCGTAAGCAGCGATTCGGTCAGCACGATGCCCGCCGCTGTGAAGAGGATGGCGAAGGCGAGCACGGTGACGAATATGCTCTGTACGAGCCCGCTCAGGCGTGCATACTGTTTTTCCCCGTAGAGATGGGAGACGAGCACGCTGAGTCCCGCAGAAAAGCCGATGAAGAAGTTGACAATGACGGAGAGAATGAGGCTCGCCGTGCCGACGGCGGCAAGCGCCTGTGCCCCGAGCACCTGCCCGACGAGGGCAGTGTCCGCGATGGTGTAGAACTGTTGGAGCAGCTGCGAAAGCAGGATGGGCAGCATGAAAATGAGCAGCTGCCGAACGATCGGCCCACGGGTAAAATCCTGCTGATCGGCACTGTGGAAGAGCAGGACGTGCAGGTGGTGCATATTGTGATGGAGAAAGTCGTAGGTGAGTGGGTTGCGTATGCCGTAGATCCGCTCGCGGCGTTTGAGTGCGTAAAGTTTGCTGAGAATCTTATTCATAATGAGATATTTTATCATAGAGAGGCGTATAAGTCACGAGCGCCACTTCGGGGGTCTATGTCAAGTGTTTTGGAACATCGCAGTCCGCATTCTTCCGTAACAATTATCATAGAACCGCAGGTGCTCTGGACGTAAAAGGAAAATGAAAAATCCTGTTCCCGATGTTTGGGAGCAGGATTTTTGTATGCGTGGAAATTTAGAACCGATAGGTGAGCTGGATGCGTGTGTAGTCGCCGAGGCGGAAGTGCTCGGGCGTATAGAGCGTGTCGCGCATCTGCGTGCTGCGCGCACCGAAGGTATACATCGCCTCAAGCATGAGGTCACGCGCAGGGACGAAGGCAATGCCCGTGGTAAAGGAGCGGATGCCGTCGAGGTAACGGTCGGGCAGATCTGCGCCCGTGCCGCCGAGGAATGCGCCGTGCTCAAAGTTCTTGTAGTCGAGGTAGACGCCCCAGCTGCCGGGAATATCCATGTCGGGAATGCCAAAGTCGAGGCGCATGACCCAGAAGTACGGCACAGAGCCGCCGCCCGTATAGCGTCCGTCGATGTCCCTGCCGCCGTGGAAGTAACGTCCCGTCGCAGCGCGGTTGATGCCGTAGTCGAAGGAGAACATCGTGCGCGGTCCGAGGACTGCGCGTGCGCCGATGCCGAAGACGTTTGCAATCGGGAGTTCCTCGCCCTTGACATGCATCCCGTGTCCGAAGGAGTGCAGCGTCCACAGCTCCGCACCGAGGCGTTTGCCAAACTGATGGCGTACCTTGAGGAAGCCCGCACGCTCCATCTTCGGAATCACGTCGTGTTTCAGCAGGAAGCCGGGCTGCCGGAAGGCAATGGGGGCACCGGGGAGAGGGATGGGGGCTCCGTTTACAGGATTAAACTGGACAGAGTCGCTAAGCCTCTCCAAGAAATGAGAAACTCCATTATATGTATGATTTGATCCTGCATTTGTGCCGCGGATGGTTGCCGTCTCTCCAACGAAATCCGTGAACATACGGTCGATTGCCTGTGCACGCGTCAGCGGCTGTCCGTCCTCCGTCTCGTAGGTGCTGCCTGCATCTTCGACAGACTTTAGGATGTCGTCCATCATCGTCCGGATATTCTCGGAGCGCATCAGACCTTCGACTCCACCATATTTGGGATTATCAAGCAAACTCAGATCGAGTAAATTGTGTACAGAGACGTATTTCAAAGCCTGTCTGCTATTATCCCGATAGAGGTCTCGAACAACGCCGTCGCCGCGCCGTACAACAACGCGCGCGCGGTAGAATGTGCTATAGGCACTGGATACCTTGCCACGACTAGGCCCCTCCTCCACGAATTTGTTCCATTGATTCTCATAGCTTGCTCCCGGTTCGGCATCGGCGCGTCGCTGCATCTCGGCATCGACAGATTTGAGAATGCCGACCAGTTCGCGGATGACCTCGAGCTTCTTCTCGGCGATCTGCACGTCGGAGAGCGCGGGATCTCGCACCCAGTTGCCGTTTGCGTCTTGAATCTTGCCCGCATTGTTATATTTCTCGCGGAAGTTCGCCGGCGCGTTCGGATCGTAGTTCATGGGATAGAGGTGCGCGTTCGTATTGTCATTCGTATGGGTATAGTAGCCAAGCAGCTCGTTGAGCGTCGGGGCACGGCGGATGATCGTCGCTTCTTTGTGACTGTAGGCACTGTCGTAGACGCCCGTCGTGCGGGAGAAGTCGCCAAAGCCGGCGGCGACCTGCGTACGATCCTTTGTATAGAGGACGCGTGCGCCGTCGTACTCCTTGCCGAACCAGTAGCCCGTCACGCCCATCGGCTCGTGGATGCGCCCGAGCGTCCAGTCCCAGCGACCCGGGCTGCCCGTGACCTCGGCGCGTTCGATGTGAACACCGCCGAGTCCCTTATTTTCGTCTACGGGATCCGCCGCATCGTTCGCCTTGCCCGTTGCGAGGACTGCCTTGACCCCAAGCTTGTCGTCAATGCGGTAGTCCGCGCCAATGCGCAGACGCTGTCCGAAGCCGTGTCCCGGACGGTCAGCGTAGTTGCGTGCCGCCGCGTCGTCCGCCTGTGTCTCCTTCGTCTCGCGCATCTCCGCGCGATCGTAGCCACGATGGGTGCTCGTGCGCATCCGATAGTCGCCGAAGAAGTCGAGGCTGCCCTTTGTCCTGCCGTCCGTTGCTGTCTCGGGGCGGTGCAGGAAGAAGTCGTCTCCGTAGAAGTTTTTCAGCGGCACACCGTCCCGATCGACGAGTACGCCGTCCGCATTGCGGTGAATCCCCGTGCCGAGGAACGAGCCGAAATCGTCGAATTTCATATTCACGCCAAAGCGGAACGTGCGGTCATGATAGGCGCGATCGTCGTCCTGATGGTTGAAGAGGTTGTCCACACCTGCGTAGACGGTGAAGTCCTTGCGGATGTCCTTCTCGACGAGGAGATTCCAAATGCCGAAGCTCTTTTCACGGTATTCGCCGCGCTTGCGGATGTAGTTGCCCGCGCCGTCCTTTTCAAACAGGTTGTCTGTCTTGACGGAGTTGCTGTCGAGCATCCGGCTGAAGAAGCTGCCCCAGAACGCCGCACGCCAGCCGTGTGCATCGTCCTTGTAGTTGACACCGACATCGAATTTATGCGTCGGGCGATCGAGCAGGCGGTGCGGCAGATCATCATCACTCGCGTTGATTGCGTGCAGGTAGGTATAGCCGAGCTTTGCGCTCCAGTTCTTGCTGAACTTGTGCTGGACTTCTGCCTCGATCCCTGTGAGCTTTGCCTTGCCGATGTTGCGGAAGCTGTAGATGCGGTCGGGGACGTTGCGGAAACTCTTGCCGTGGAAGTTGAAGTCCACAAGCTGTCCCGTGAAGTAGTGGGTCATATAGTCCGAGATCTCGTTGTGGAACACACCGACCTTGCCGTAGGTGTGTTCGTTCTCGCCCTCGAGTGCGAGGTCGATGTTCAGCGACTTCTCGGGTTTCAGGTTCGGATTGCCGATCCAGTACCAGCCGAGATGATCTGCGCCCGTGCCGCCGTACATCTCCCAGTTGTAGAACAGCTCACCAAGACCCGGCTCGCCGTAGCCCGTGCCGATGTTTGCCTTGAGGCGGCGGTGTGGCGTGAGCATATGCGTCATGCCGAGATTCGCCGTGGCGTGCGAGCCGAAGCGGTCGCTGTGGTCGATGCGCAGGATGGGGGTGAGGATGGTCTTTGGCGTGACCTGCCAGCTGTCCTGTACATAGGCGTAGGTCTTTGTGAGATCTGCTTCGCCGACCAGCAGTTGGTTTTTGCGCTCCTCGAACACCTGTCCGTAATATTTTCCGTTGAATGTGATGTTTTTGTCCTGTTTGAAGACGGGATTCGATCCGTCGTCTAACAACCCATAGTACCCTGCTGCAGGAGCGTATTTATACAGCATGGGCAGGTTATTGAATTTGGGATCGCTGAAGTCGTTCTGTGCATTCAAGAGATCGTTGAACGCGTTGAATTTGTCTTCTAAATCAGGATCGGAGAAGCCGCTCTTCATGTAGGCTTTTGCCTCTTCATACGTCATCGGCGGCTTTTCCGAGCCATAGTATTCGCCGTTCTTGTCCCAGATAAAGCCGTTCTCGTTGCGGAGGAATTTATAGTTGTGGACGTAGGTATCCGGCTCGTCGTCTTTCCCCGCTGTATTGTCCTCGACCGCGAGCGACTTGTCATAGTCCCACGGGTTGATCTTTTTCGTGTAGCTCTTTGGTGCATTACGCAGACGTGAGCCCTCGGCGTACTCCTTTTGCCAGCCGAATCCATAGCTGAGATAGTGCGCGTCGTTTACGACGGTGTTGAAGTGCAGGTCGACGTTCGTCTGCGTGTGGTCAAGATAGTCCACACCCGCGAGACTGTTCTTGCCCGAGTATTTGTCACGCCCGCTGTTGTAGTAGGTGAGGAGGGTTGAGTCGTCCTCGCGCAGCTTGCCGTAGCCGTAGTTCAGCGTATAGTCCGTATTCTTGCCGATGCGCCCCTCGTAGCTGAGGCTGTACGTGTCGCGCTTGCGGTCACGCTGATACACCTGCATCGGCTCGAAGAACGAGCCGAGCGGGTAAAGCTCGCCCTTGTTGCGCCGCTGCATGTTCTCGCGCTCTGTCGTGAAGCGGAAGGAGAGCTTGTTCGCATCGTCAAAGCTGTAGGAGCCGCTCACACCGTCGTTCTTGATCGAGCCGTAGAAGCGCAGCGACGGCTTGAAATCCTCGTACCAGTTCTCGCCTGCGATGAACTGCTTGCCGTGCGAGTAGACGGGCATGACCTCGCGCTTTGATGTCCACCCGCTGAGGTTCAGCTTGCCCATGTCGCCCGAATCCGCACGCAGGTAGAAATTCGCGGGCAGGGTGTTCGTCTCCGTACCGCTCTGACTGCGAGAGCTGTGATAGCGTCCCTCGATGTTCAGCGAGACGGACGGATTCTTTACGCCCTGCTTCGTGATGACATGGATCACGCCGCCGATGGCATCCGCGCCGTACTTCGCACTCGCCGCACCGCGGATGATCTCGATGCGCTCGATGTTCTCCGCACCGATGCGCAGCAGCTCGTCGCCGTTGCCGTTGTACTTCGCCTCACCACCGAGCACGCGCTGCCCATCCACGAGCAGCAGCGTGTGGCGTGGGTCACCGCCGCGGATCGATACACCGACGTTGCCCATCGCGTCGATTGTACGTGTCACGCCGACCTCGTTAAAGATTACGTCCTCGACGGACTTTGCCTGTTTGCGTGCAATGTCCTCCGCCGTGATGATCGTCGTTGACTGCGACTCGTATTTCGCCTCTTCCTTTGCGGCATCGGCATCGACGTGAACATCAGCAGTAGATACGCTGCCTCCCCCCTGTGCACCATCATCCGCCCATACGGTATAGGCAGGCATGGCGAGCCATGCCATAATGGCGCAGGTGAGCAGGCGATGGAAATGTCGTCCCTTCTTTCGTGGCATAAAATACTCCTTTGATGATAAATATGATTCGACAAACATTCTGAATACAACACGAAAAAGAATGTGTATCAATTATATCATCATGAGAGTGAATGTCTATATCTTTGAGAAAAAATTATGATGGTTTTGCCCCTTTTTTTGATCAATGATTGCAACCAGAGCGAGGAAGTGTGAGGCTGTAGAAGAGCGCTTGCAGTGATACGGGGCACATAAAGACAGAGGCTGCTGCACGAAGTTTTCTAGCTCCGTGCAACAGCCTCTGCAACATGCAATTCCTCAGAATGCGGGGATGATCGCGCCCTTGTACTTCTCGTTGATGAAGTTTTTGACTGCCTCGGAGTGGAGCGCCTTCATGAGCGCCTGAATCTCGGGGCGGCTCTCATCGCCCTGACGAACGACGAGGATGTTGACGTACGGGGAGGT
>NZ_ALKG01000036.1 GCF_000286455.1 Selenomonas sp. FOBRC6 | reverse complement strand
TTGCTCCTTTGCCGCAAGCACCGCCGCCTTGACCTCATAGAGGTCGGTCAGCGTCTCAAAGATCACGAGGTCGGCACCCGCCTCCTCGCCTGCAGTCACCATCTCGCGGAAAAGCTCGTAGGCGTCCTCAAAAGAGAGCGTGCCGAGCGGCTCGACCAATTCCCCAATGGGGCCGATGTCGAGTGCAACGCGCACGCCCGTGACGCCGGAGCTCTCTGCCGCACGGCGCGCAGTCGCGACATTCGCAGCAATCACCTCTGCTACCGTCTTTCCCGTGCCGACGAGCTTGTGTCCGTTTGCACCAAAGGTATTGCTGTAGATGACGCGGCTGCCCGCCGCGATGTAGTTGCGATGAACCTCCTCGATCACATCGGGATGCTCCATGCCGAAGAGTTCGGGGCGCTCCCCCGGCGCAAGCCCACGTGCCTGCAGCTCCGTTCCCATGCCCCCGTCCAGTATAATGATATTGTTCATTCCATATCTCCCATATTTTTCATACCGTTATTGTGTTTTTGCCCCTTCCCTGCACCTGCGTCCCGCCTTGCGGAACGGACAGTTGCGGAACATGAGACAGTGCTCGCAGTCCGGCGGCCGATGCGGCTGCGGCGTACGCGCAATCCCCATGATCGCCGTCACGGACTTGCGCGGCACCATGATGGTCGTCGGCGTCAGCGAGACGCCGACACGCCGCGTCATGTCAAGCAGCGCAAAGAATTTCGGCTGCTCTGTAATCGGCAGGTCGCCGTAGCCGGGGCTGAACCGATCCGTCAGATAGCGCCCCTCCGCCTCGACGGCACTGCGCATATCGCTCTCGAAGTTGTTGCAGATATTCTCGATCGCCGTACTCGCACATGCGTCCATGATCACGGAGTCAGCGGCATTCGTCACCTCATAGCGCATCATCAGCCGCTCGACACCGGGGCCGAGCGTTGCTCCGAAGAGCACAGCCTCCTCGCATGGTGCGAGCATCTGCGGGATATCCCTGCCCACAAATGTAACGCCAAGCACGGCACCGTCCACAAGCGGTGCCTGCCGATACGTGAGGCGCGGCGTCGCCGCGGCGAGCACCTCGTCCGTACAGCGCTTGATCTGCGCCGCAATCTCCTTCGTCAGTTCCTGCCCGTGGAATCCAAGATACTTTAGAATTTCGTTCATATTCAGCGTTGTAAAACGCGGTTCAAACATAGCTGCTCCTATTTTCCAATATAATACACAAGATAAGAGATTATAGCATATTCCAGCCATCCTCACAAATTACTTTTACCATCTCATATTTTGTGCTATAATCGACCCTATCTTTTTTCATATGAACATCGTTTCAAGGGGGATATGGAATGATTAAAGACGCAATCAAGAAGGTCGTAAACAAGGAGGATCTCGAATACGATGAAGCATACGCCGTCATGAACGAGATCATGTCAGGCGAGACCTCGGCGGTCGAGAACGCAGCCTACCTCGCCGCGCTCTCGACGAAGAGCAGCGGCATGGAGACAATTGCCGAGATCTCAGGCTCTGCAGCCGCCATGCGGGAGCATGCGGAGCGGGTCGAGCACGATATGGAGGTCATCGACATCGTCGGCACGGGCGGCGATCACTCGGGCAGCATCAACGTGTCGACAACGGCGTCCTTTCTCGCGGCTGCGGCAGGGCTGAAGGTCTGCAAACACGGCAACCGCGCTGCATCCTCCTGGAGCGGCACGGCAGACTGCCTCGAAGCGCTCGGCGTGAACATCGACCAGCCGCCCGCAAAGGTGCGCGAGGAACTGTCTGCCGTCGGCATGGCATTCCTCTTTGCCCAGCGCTACCACCAGTCGATGAAACATGTCGGCGCAATCCGCCGCGAGCTCGGCATCCGCACGGTATTCAACATCTTGGGACCGCTTACGAATCCATCGCGCCCTTCCTATATGCTGCTCGGCGTCTACGGCGAGCATCTCATGCGCCCGCTTGCCAGGGTGTTGCCGGGGCTCGGGGTGAAGCGCGCCCTCATCGTCCACGGAACGGACGGGATGGATGAGATCTCCGTCGGCGCACCGACCCTCATACACGAAATCTCGGACGGTTGGGAGCGCAGCTATGAGATCCGCCCCGAGGACTTCGGCATCACACCCGCCTCGAAGGAAGCCATTCGCGGTGGAAAACCCGACGAGAACGCCGCCGTCACACGCGGCATCCTCAGCGGCGAGATCACAGACGCACGCGCGGATGTCTGCCTGATGAACGCAGGCGCTGCCATCTACATCGGTGGCGCGGCATCCTCGATTGCAGACGGCATTGCGGCAGCACGCCGAACGATTGTGGACGGCTCTGCACTGCAAAAACTCGAGGACTTTATCAGGATCTCTCAATAATGAAAGGAGTTTGCATCTATGCAGGCACTCGAACAACTCAGTAATTTTGTCTCCCGTTATATGGCATTATTCGTCATTCTCATCGCCGGCATTGCCCTCTTCCAGCCGTGGACATTCATCTGGACTGTTCCATATATAACAATTCTGCTCGGCATCGTCATGTTCGGCATGGGCATGACCCTGCGCTTTGAGGACTTTAAGCTCGTCCTGCAGCGCCCGCGTGACGTCTTCATCGGCACGGTCGCGCAGTTTGGCATCATGCCGCTCCTTGCTTGGGCGTTGGCGCACGCCTTCTCACTCCCGCCCGAGCTTGCGGCGGGCGTCATCCTCGTCGGCACCTGTCCTGGCGGCACCTCGTCCAACGTCATGACCTATCTCGCACGCGGCGATGTGGCGCTCTCCGTCTCCATGACAATGGCATCCACCATCCTCGCTCCGATCATGACTCCGCTCCTCACACTCTGGCTGGCAGGTCAGTGGATTGACATTCCGGCAGGGAAAATGATGATCTCCATCGCGCAGGTCGTCATCGCACCGATCCTCCTCGGCCTTCTCATCAATCATTTCTTTGAACGCCCCGTACAAAAAGTAGTCAAGGTACTTCCTCTCATCTCCGTCATCGCCATTGTCCTCATCGTCGGCGGCGTCGTCGCGGCAAATGCGGGGCGTATCATTGAGACAGGCGCACTCATCATGCTCGTTGTCATGTGCCACAATCTCCTCGGCTACACGCTTGGCTTTGTCGTCGCAAAACTACTGCGCATGGATATAGCAAAGGTCAAGGCGGTCTCCATCGAGGTCGGCATGCAGAACTCGGGACTTGCGACCTCCCTTGCCCTCCTGCACTTCGGTGCAGCGGCTGCGATTCCTGGTGCACTCTTCAGTGTATGGCACAACATCTCGGGATCACTTGCCGCAAACTACCTGTCCAGTCGCATGAAAAAATCCGACTGACGAAATTTTTCCAAATAACCCCTCTAAAAATCTTAGAGCACCGTTCTTTACTGAGCGGTGCTTTTTTGTTTCTTTTTAGCTTATTGAAGCAGAATTTACTATTTATTATAATTTATTAAAGGATAAGGTGGTTTTATAACGAACAAGTTATAGTATATGCATTTCGTGAGAATAAAGGAACAAAGGAGTTGGTTGTATGAAGCTGCAGTCGAAGATGCTGCTCTGGATCGGAGGACCGTTCATCGTGATATTTATTGCGATGGCGGCATTCTCCTATTGGAAAGCGAGCGAGATGATCGAGTCGGCGACACAGCGCGAGATGGAAGCACTCGCGGAGTATCATGCCGAGCAGATCAACAGTCTGGTGCAGGAGCAGTGCGGCATTCTGGAGGGATTGGGGCAGGTGTGGTCGACAGAGCTGCCATCCGATGTAAGTTTTGTCTCTGCTGCCAGAGATTTTGGTGCACGTACCGATATTGACGGCATATACATGGGTTTTCCCGACCGTGATTTCCTCTACGGTCACGAGAAGATTGTGCCGAGAGACGAGTTCGACGCGACCACACGCCCGTGGTACAAGATTGCAAAGGAGAACAGCGGCGTACAGATCTCAGAGGTATTCATCAACAAATTCCATCAAAAGAAGGTATTCGCCCTGAGCCGCGCACTGCATCCAAGTGACGGAACGGAAGCGATTCTCGGGATGGATGTCCCCTTTTCCAGTGTAGAGGAAAGGGTTGCCGCATTCAAGATTCGGGAAACCGGCGCGGCCTTCCTGCTCGATGATAAGGGTCGCCTTATCTATCACTCCACCATGACGATGGAGAACAATGTACACGAGTGGGGCGAGGAGCTGGCAAAGAGCTTCCTCTCGAAGGAGCCGATCTTCTTTGAATCCAGTTATCAGGATGTCGACTACTTCTACGCCGTCCACCCCGTCGGCAATACAGGCTGGTCGCTCGTCCTCTTCGTACCGAAAACAGAAGTGCTGGCGGATGTGAATGCCCTCAAATGGACGATGATTGCGGGACTCCTCCTCTCCCTTGTTCTCCTCTCCGGACTGCTCTATGCAATCGCTCGTTCAATCGCAGGCCCGCTCGAGAATATGGCAGGAGCCGCGACCGAGGTCGCAAAAGGGAATCTTGGCATCGTGCCGCCCGAGATGAATCGTGAGGATGAGATTGGACAGCTGCACAACGCCTTCCTTGCGATGGTCAAGGGGCTGCGCGATCTCATCCAGAGCGCGGCACAGACAGCAGAACAGCTTGCCGCTGCCTCCGAGCAGCTGACCGCCTCTGCCGATCAGTCGGCGCAGGGTGCGCAGCACGCAGCCGAGGCAATCGTGAAGATCACGGGCAGCACCATCGAGCAGCGTGAGGTCGTCGATGAATCCTTCCAAACGGTGGATCGAATCACACAAGCCATCAACAATATTACGAACGAAATCACAGATGTCTCTGCGGCGACACAGCGCGCGCAGTCAGCCACCGTCGAAGGCCAGCAGGGACTCAGCATCGCCGTGAAGGGCATGGATGTCCTCAATCAGAGCGCACAGGATGTCGGCAACGCCGTTACAGCACTCTATGAGAGTTCCAAACGCATCTCCGAGATCGTTGAGATGATCACGGAAATTGCGGGACAGACGAACCTCCTCGCTCTCAACGCCGCAATCGAAGCGGCTCGCGCAGGAGAGCAGGGACGCGGCTTCGCGGTCGTTGCCGAGGAAGTACGAAAGCTTGCCGAGCAGTCCGAGACGGCAGCACAGGAGATCACGGGTCTCATCACCGAAAACGCGAATCGCATTGAGAGTACATTCAAAGTCATGCAGGAACAGAAAGAACATGTCGGTGAGGGCGTCACACAGGTCAATCAGGCAGGTGCTCAGTTCGACCGCATTGCAGGCGTCGTCAAGGAACTCTCACATAAGGTGGATGCAATTCTGAAGAGCACCGATGGAATCAAGGCGGGAAGTGAGCAGATGTTCAACTCCGTTGAATCGGTGCAGAAAGTATCAAACGCCGTGAGTTCCGAGGCGGAGAACGTCTCTGCTGTCTCCGAGCAGCAGGCAGCCTCCATGCAGGAGATCGCGGCTGCAAGCCAGACACTGGCACAGCTCGCTCAGGATCTGCAGCGGCTCGTAGGACGCTTTCAGCTCTGAGCTTCTATAGACAAGCATAAAAGGGGCGACCCCCAAATGGGGTCGCCCCTTCGCTTTGATCCGATTCTCGCCGAGAATGCGGATTAGTGGTTGAACATATTGCGCAGTGCCTGCTTGTTGACCTCGCGGTTCAACTGTGCAAGATGCTGCGTGAGCTTGATGCTCTTCGGGCAGACGCGCTCGCAGTTCTGGCTGTTGCCACAGCTCGTGATGCCGCCCTTCTCCATCAGCGCGTTGAGACGCTTCGGCGCATCGAACTTTCCAAGCGGATGGAGGTTGAACAGGAGCGTCTGCGCCGTCGGTGCGGGGCCGATGAAGTCCGACTGCGGACCGACGTTCGGACACGCCTCGAGGCAGCAGCCGCAGGTCATGCAGTGCGATAGCTCGTAGCAGGTCTCTGCCGTGTACGGGTTCTGAATCGGGGCATCCTTGTTGTCCCATGTGCCGTCGACCTCGACCCAGCCATGGATGCGCTTGAGGCTCTCGAACATGACCGAGCGGTCGATGAGGAGGTCGCGGATCACAGGGAACGTGCGCGCCGGCTGTACGCGAATCGGCTGCGTGAGGTTGTCGACCAGGGCGCAGCACGCCTGCTGTGCACGTCCGTTGATGACCATCATGCATGCACCGCAGACCTTCTCAAGGCAGTTGCACTCCCAGACCGGGGGCGGAACGCGCTTGCCGTCGACCGTCACGGGGTTCTTCTGGATCTCCATGAGGGACGCAACGACGTTGAGACCGGGACGATAGTCGACTTCGAACTCCTGCGTATAGGGGTTCTCGTTCGGTCCATCCTGACGCTCGATGATAAAACGAACTTTTTTCTGTTCTGCCATGACTTCTATCCTCCCTTACTCCTTCTTGGCGACGGCGTAGTTACGCGCACGCGCCTTGATGAGTGAATGCTCGAATTCCATGTAGCTGACAACCGGCTCCTCGGTCTTCGGATCATAGTCCACGATGGAGGTCTTCATGAAACGCTCGTCGTCACGGCCGTAGAACATGAGCTCACCGTCCGCGTCCGTCATGCGCTCGCCCTTGTCGTCCAGCAGAATCTTCGCGTGTGCACCACGGCTCTCATCGCGGCAGCGCGCCGCCTTCGTCACAGCCATCGCATAGAGAATCATGTTGCGCAGCTGACGCACGAACATGGCTTCCTGATTTGCCCATGTGCCGTGGTCGGTGACGCCGATGTCATCCCAGCGCTTCAGGATGCCCTTGAGCTTTTCAAGGCAGATATCGAGACCCTTGTTATCGCGCTCGATGGAGACGTAGTCGTACATGATCTCGCCCATCTCCTGATGAAGCTTGTGCGCGTTCTCAGAGCCCGTCATATTGCGGATCTTGTCGAACTCCGCAACACATTCCTTACGCGCTGCCTCGAGCTCTTCCTCGGTGAGTGCCGCGCCAAGCTCACCGCTGCGCGCCCAGCGGAGCGACTCAGGCCCTGCGACATAGCCGGAGTAACTTGCCGAGAGGAGAGAGTTCGCGCCAAGGCGGTTCGCGCCGTGGTACTGATGATCGCACTCGCCCGCCGCCATGAGGCCGGGGATGTTCGTGTGGTGCATGCGGTCGACCCAGATGCCGCCCATCGAATAGTGGACGGACGGGAAGATCTCCATCGGCACCTTGCGCGGATCCTGTCCGACGAACTCGGAGTACATCTCGAGAATGCCGCCGAGCTTGTGCTCGAGATAGTCCGCAGAGATATGCGAGAGGTCGAGGTAGACGCGGCGGTCGTTGTTGACGCCGAGGCCCATGTGCACGCAGACCTTGAAGATCGCGCGGGAGGCAACGTCACGCGGAACGAGGTTGCCGTATGCAGGGTACATCTCCTCGAGGAAGTACCAAGGCTTGCCGTCCTTGTACGTCCAGACGCGCCCGCCCTCACCGCGGCACGCCTCCGACATGAGGCGGTTCTTATCGGAGCCCGGGATTGCCGTCGGGTGAATCTGGATGAACTCCGGATTGCCGATGTGCGCACCCTGCTGGTATGCAGACGAAACAGCCGAGCCGTTGCAGATCGTGGACGCCGTGCAGCGACCAAAGACCTGTCCGGGGCCGCCCGTAGCGAGGATGACGACATCCGCGGGGAACGCCTTGATCTCGTTCGAGTTCATATTCTGTGCGACAAGTCCGCGTACAATGCCGTCCTTGTTCTTGATTGCGCGGATGTACTCCCAGAACTCGTACTTCGTAACCTTGCCCTTGACCTCCCAGCGGCGCACCTGCTCATCCAGTGCGTAGAGGAGCTGCTGACCGGTCGTAGAGCCTGCAAAGACCGTGCGCTTATTCTTCTGTCCACCGAAGTTACGGAGGTCGAGTACGCCCTCCGGCGTGCGGTTGAACGGAACGCCCATGCGGTCAAACATCTTGACCAGACGCGGCGCCGCCTCGACCATGCCCTTGACTGCGAGCTGATCGGCGAGGAAGTCGCCGCCGTAGACCGTATCGTCAAAGTGCTCATAGACACTGTCATGCTCGCCCTTTGTATCCATGCAGGCGTTCATGCCGCCCTGTGCGCAGAGCGAGTGAGAGCGCTTCACTGGGCAGTAGGAAAAGAGGTCGACCTTGCCGCCGCCCTCGCAGATCTTCAGCGCAGCGAGAAGCCCCGCCAGACCACCGCCGATGATCGCAATGTTATTTTCTGGTACTTTAGCCATTCTTACTCTCCTTTGCTGCGCTTCTTACATGAAATAGCTGCCCATGAAGGCAAGCGTAACAAGACTCATCAGCGTGCAGAGACCCATCGACAGCGCGTTGATCACGGACTGTGCGCGCGGGCCCTTTGCAATGCCCCACGTCATGCAGAACGTCGAGATGCCATTGCAGAAATGGAAGATCGCTGCGAGCATACCGAGTGTATAGAGCACCGTATGGAGGATTGCATAATCGCCGGACACAAAGTAGGTGTAGAGTAGGTCATAGTTGATATGTGTTCCCATGACGCCCTTCTCCCAGACACGCATATATCCGACGTGCCAGATGAGGAACGGAATGAGCAGCCATGCCGTATAACGCTGAACGGCAAACTGCCAGTTGCGGACGTAGCCATAATTGCTGGGATTGTTCTTCGCCTGCGCCGCAATATAGATGCCATAGATCGCGTGGAAGAGAATCGGCACGGCGATAGCAAAGATCTCAAGTCCGTAGAACACGGGACGCGGAATGAGATCCATCATGGCCAGCGCATCATTGAACGCCTTCGCACCGTTGAGTACGGTCGAGTTCGTAAAGACGTGCTCGAAGAGGAACACGCCGATGACGACGAGTCCGACCAATGAATGCAGCCGCCGCATGTAAAAGGTTGTGTGGAACATTTCATACCTCCTGAAATATGTTGACCTTTGGAGCCGCTGCCTCGGAGCATATCCGAGGCAGCGCCCCCGAATGATTTGTCATGCGCCAAACCATCGGCATGAACACTCTGATGAGGATCGACCGGCGAAACACCTTCCGCCTTAGAGTTTCCGATAGGGCTTCTGCCCCATTTCATAGAAGTTGTTGCCCTCGGAGTCAATGACGACGATGCAGGGGAAATCCTCCACCGTCAGCTTTGCAACAGCCTCGGGGCCAAGCTCGGGATAGCCCACCACTTCGTACTTCTTCACGGATTTCGCGATGAGGGCTGCAGCGCCGCCGACAGCGGCAAAATAGGTGACGCCGTTCTTCTTCATCGACTCCACGACAGCAGCCGAACGCGAGCCCTTGCCCACCATGCCCTTGATGCCCTGCTCAAGCATCGTCGGCGTGTAGGCGTCCATGCGGCCGGAGGTCGTGGGACCTGCCGAGCCGATCGGGTCGCCCGGCTTCGCCGGCGTGGGGCCGAGATAGTAGACAATCTGATCGTGCCAGTCGACCGGCAGCGGCTCCCCCTTTGCAAGCGCCTCCGTCATCGCCTTGTGCGCCGCGTCACGCGCACTGATGATCGTGCCCGTGATGAGAACGCTGTCGCCTGCCTTCAGCTTGCGCGACATCTCCTCCGTGAACGGAGTCGTAATACGGATACTTTCCGCCATGAGTATTCCTCCCTAACTATAATACACAGGATTTGTTGTTACAGGACACGATGTGCATGACGAAGTGCGTGGCAGCAGATCGTCACCGCAACGGGGAGGCCGGCGATGTGCGTCGCGCCCCACTCTACGTTCACAGCAAGTGCGGTCGTCGTTCCGCCCAGCTGCGGTCCGATGCCCGTCTTGTTGATCAGCTCAAGGAGCTCACCCTCAAGCTTTGCATACTCGGGCATCGGATGGCGCTGGTCGATCGGACGTGTGAGCGCCTTCTTCGAGAGGAGTGCCGCCTGATCCATCGTACCGCCGATGCCGACACCGACCACCTCGGGGGGGCACGGATTCGGTCCTGCGTGCTGGATGATCTCCATGACCGCCTTCTTCACGCCCTCCACGCCGTCCGCAGGAACGAGCATCTTGACACCGGACTTGTTTTCCGAACCAAAGCCCTTCGGTGCAATCGTGATGCTGAGTTTGTCCCCCGCAACGATCTTTGTGTAGATCACGCCCGGCGTGTTGTTCTGCGTGTTCTTGCGGTTGAAAAGCGGCTCTGCGACGACCGACTTGCGCAGGTACCCTTCCGTGTAGCCCTTCGCAATGCCCTCGTTGATCGCATCCTCGAGGAGTCCGCCCGTGATGTGGAGATCCTGCCCGACCTCCACGAAGACGATGGTCATGCCCGTATCCTGGCAGTACGGACGATCCTCCTCGCGCGCGATCTCGGCGTTGCGAATGATCTGATCCAGAACGACCTTTCCTACGGGTGACTCCTCCGTCTCTCGCCCCTTTTTGAGCCCCTCGTAGACATCATCCGGGAGATAGTACGCCGCTTCCTTGCACATCTCGGCGACGTTCTCCGTGATTGCTTTTGCGCTTAGCTCTCGCAAAATAATCCCTCCTATAAATATAACTTATACACAGGTTAGTTAGACTATATCATATTTTTTTCTTGCTTTCAAGTCTTTCAAATTCAGCGTAAAGCCTTGAAAAAAGTGAATCTCATTCAAATTGGGAATGAGATTCACAAGCTGAAATAATATCGTTCTTTTGTATTTTTATCTTATTGTTTTATATTTCAATCGAATTATTCCCCTATAAATGATTTATTGTTTACACCAAGTTTGTTATTATATATATAAAATCCATATCATAAGATATGGATTTTATATGATAAATTTTTTTGAAAATTTTTTATATAGAAAAACCCTTGAATTTGCGAGGTTTCGTACATTTTTTCACAATCAAATGCGAATGAGACTCACCTGGGGACGCTCTCCTGCGTTCAGATCCACAAGCATGAACGATCCGCGTTGCTCATCACGCGGTCGTGCGATGCTTCCAGGGTTGAGCACGGTCACATCCCCATGCTCCACAAGTGCAATATGCGTATGTCCATAGACCGCAATATCCGCGCCCGCCGTACGCGCCGCCTCGGCGAGCATCGCTGTGTCAAAGCGTACGTTAAAGAGATGTCCGTGCGTTAGGAAGATGCGGTGTCCCGCCACCTCGACCACCGTTTCATCATAGACACCATCCACGAAAAGGTCACAGTTGCCAAGCACACGCACAACGCGTCTGCCCGAAAGGAGCTCCAAATCATCCGCATCGGGTGCAAAATCCCCCGCGTGCAGCCACAGTTCCGCCTCCGCCGCGCCAGGTACGTCAAGCATATCATTGAACACACGGACATCTCCGTGACTGTCACTGACGATTCCGATTCTCACACGACACCTCTTTCCATCAGCAATTGTTTCATCATATCGAGTGCCGCACCGCGATGACTGATCTCATGTTTCTCCTCGCGCGCGAGCTCTGCCATCGAACGTCCGTCTGCACGGTAGAAATGCGGATCATAGCCAAACCCGCCCGTCCCGCGCGCCTCAGGGCGGATGAATCCCGTACACGTCCCCTCTGCACCGAGCTCCCGCCCATCCTCAAACACAAGTACAAGCGCACAGTGATAGGCAGCGGCGGCATTCTCCGTGCCGCGCGCCCGAATGTCCGCAATCAGCTTTGCATTGTTCGCCGCGTCGTCACCATGCACGCCCGCATAGCGCGCAGAGAAAACACCCGGTGCACCGTCCAGTACCTCCACCGAGAGTCCCGAGTCATCGGCAAGCGCAGCAAGCCCCGTCCGCTCCCGGTAGTAATGAGCCTTAATCCGTGCGTTTTCCAGAAAAGTCGCTCCATCCTCAATCGGTTCTTCGATCTCCCCCGCATCCGGCAAAACTTCACGGATGCGCGAGAGCGGCACGAGACGCACAGGCAGGCCTTCGAATGCCTTCTCCATCTCACGCACCTTGCCCTCATTTGATGTGGCAATCAGTATGATCTTTTCTCCCATATTATCCCTCCCGTCCCGGCAGCCATGAGAGCGTCGCGCCGAGTGCTTCTTTCTGATACTCAATCAACGTGCGTATGCCGCGTTCGCCGAGATCAAGGAGGACATTCATCTCTGCACGGGTGAATGCGCGCCCCTCTCCCGTTCCCTGCACTTCGACAAACGAACCCGCGCCCGTCATGACAAGGTTCATGTCGACCATCGCGGTCGAATCCTCCTCATAGCAGATGTCGAGCAGCGGCGTATTCTCCGCATTGATCCCGACGCTGACCGCCGCTACATAGTCGCGCACGGGAAAGATCCCCCGCTTCGTGTAGAAGGTCGCACACGCCTCCACGAGCGCGACGAACGCCCCTGTAATCGATGCTGTACGTGTCCCGCCGTCTGCCTGCAGCACATCACAGTCAATGTGAATTGTACGCTCGCCAAGTGCCTTCATGTCAACAACGGCGCGCAGCGCACGTCCGATGAGCCGCTGAATCTCCTGCGTGCGTCCTGTCTGATGTCCACGCATTGCCTCGCGCGCCGTGCGCTCCGAACCCGCGCCGGGTAGCATGGAGTATTCCGCCGTCACCCAACCCGTCCCTGAGCCTTTCAAAAAGAACGGCACGCGTTCCTCCACAGTTGCCGCACAGACAACGCGCGTATGTCCCATCTCGATGAGCGCAGAGCCCGCCGGATAGCGCTGATAGCCGCGCTCAATCCGCACGGGGCGCAACTGATCAGCACGCCTCAGATCTCTTCTTGGCATGAGTGTTTTTCTCCTTTGTGGAATTCCATAATGCAAAGCCTCCCCCGTCGAAACGGGGGAGGGGAACCATGCGCAGCATGGTGGAAGGGGTACCATGAACTTACGTCCGATTACTCTCCTGATACTGTCGGTAGTTCTTGATGATGCAGATTGGCGTTTTCTGCGAGGCGTTGCCAAACGGATTGTCGAGCAGCAGCTGTGCCGCAAGCGCGCCATTCACACCTTCCGATACGCCAACCACGCGAGAGCGCTTGAGGTCGTTCACATCTGCGATCATCCCGCCGAACGCCCCCACACGGTCACGAATGCGTGTGGCGACCTGCTCCGGCTCGGCAGGGCCGTAGACAATCACCTTGTCAAACGGCGGCATTGTGCCCGTCACGTCGTCGATGAGTGCCGCCTCCTTGCCGCCCCACTGATAGAACAGCCCCTTTTTGCCGACGAGTTTCCCGAGGAATCCTGCGAAAAGTGCCGCTGTAACGCGCCACTTCCCCTCCACCTCCATGAGTGACTGCATCCCATGCGGCGTTGCAAGACTGCCATAGTCCGGGATAAAGCGGCACAGAAATTTTGCCATGCCGGAAATATGAAGCTCCTCGGGGCGGACAAAACGCCCCTGCGTCACCGCAACTACACTCTCCGCACAGCAGACGAGATCATCCGCCGTTACCTGCGCACCGGCGTAGTATTCGATGGCATCCACGATGTCGTCCGCATCCGTCAGGATGCGTGTCGGAACGGGGAGAATATTCAGCTCAGCCATTCTTCCTGCCCCCTTCCTGCACGAGTGCAACACCCGCAAGTGCGGCGATCTCCGCCCCCGTAATTTTCAAAATCAGCTTGGAATAATGTGCCGGGATGCGCCCTGTCTCCTGATAGATGAAATCCATGCGGAAATCCGGCATATGGGCAATCGCCTCTTCGAGCGTATTCCCCTTGCGTCCTTCGATGGAAAGTTTGAGCACCAGATTGATCTGCTCGTCCTTTTGAATGACCATCGCCTCGAAATAGTCGTCCTCGCGCGGCGCACCCGCCAGCTCGACCTTGCCGCGCACCAGTGCACCGTCGTACTGCTCATAGGGCAGCTGCACGCGCAAAATCGCATCCATGATGACACCACATTGTACCCCCGCATTCTTCACGGGCATCGTCGCACCGATCACGAGTCTCTCAGACGTACGTTCAACCACGGAAAACGGTGTCATCTCCTCCTTTTTCGGCACGATCTTCTCCGTTCCGAAATAGGCAAAAAATGCCTTTTTCCCGAGCTCAAAAAAAACCAGCAGGGCGAACAGCCAATATAACCGCTCTATCAATTCAAAATCCAATGTCCCGTCCCTCTTTCTCCGCGATCATCGCCGCCTCGAGCGGCTCATAGAACTCCTTCGGCAGACGCGTAATGCGCCCCGTCTCGCGCACGGTGAACACGTTTTCCGAAAAGCCCGTCACGAGCACTGTGCCCGCCGCATTCAGGATGCGGTAGGAGAATGCCATCTTTGCCTTGGTCAGTGCCGTCGCCGTCGTCTCGATGACGAGATCATCGTCAAAATGCCCCGGCGCGTGAAACTGTGCACCGACCTTTGTAATCGGAAAGACATAGCCCGCATCCATCAGTGCGCCCAGTGTAATGCCGATGCGGCGTAGATAATCGACGCGCCCGATCTCGAACCAACGGATGTAATTCGCGTGATGCACGACCTCCATTGCATCCGTATCGTAGAAATTCACCCGATGTGCAGTACAAATGGGCATGAATGCTCCCTTCCTTCAATCTTCAAACAATCTCCTCCATGCGCGCAGCACGCGCAAGGTAGCTCTCAATGCGCGCCAGTGACTCCGTGCCTGTCACAGCTCTGCCCGACTCGAAGAATCTGCACGGTGCCGTCTGCTCCTCCGCCAGAACCGTCGTCAGCCCCGTCCGTCGTGCCAGCTCCTCGACCGTCCCCTCGTTGCCATCGACAAAACCAACCGTCTTTGGTAGAAGAGCACGCAATGTGTCCTTGAAGTAGTTGAAATGTGTGCAGCCAAGCACAATCGCCGAGTACTTCAGCAGATCATAGGACGCGAGCGCATTCCACAGATACTCCTCCACGCGCGGGGAGACAAACTCCCTGCGCTCAGCAAATTCAACAAGGCGGGGCAGCGCGAGCAGATCGACAAGGTGATGCGTGTCATGCGCCGAGACGAGACGGCGCAGCTTTTCTCCATTGATTGTGATCGGCGTCGCCGTCACGAGCACGCGGCGCTCGCCGTCCTGTGCCAGCGCCTTTTTCACGGCAGGCTCCATGCCGATGATTGGCACCTCGTAGAGCCGACGCATCTCATCCACCGCAACTGAAGTCGCCGTATTACAGGCGACGACGACGGCGTCTGCGCCCTGTTTTTCGACAAGGAAGCGGAATGCCTCGCGCACATATCCGCGCACAACAGGCACGGACTTCGTGCCGTACGGCACATGGTCGCGGTCAGCAAAGAACAGGAATTCCTCCGACGGGAGCACCCGCCGCGCATGACTGAGTACGGTCAGTCCTCCAATTCCTGAGTCAAACAGAGCAATGCGCATAAGCCAATCTCCTCTTCTGCGCCGAATCATTCCCACCTATTATAGCAACTTCTTCCATCTTTGACAAATTCCTTCGATAACTGTTATAATCACTTCATTGAAATTTTATAATATTTTATTATTTTTAGGGAAGTATTTGCAGATGAAACGTCGTCTCAGAAAACAGGAATACATCTTCGTTGCGTCCATGCTCTTCGGACTTGTCTTCGGTGCGGGCAATCTCATCTTCCCTGCCTCGATGGGACAGCAGGCGGGCGCAGCGATGCTGCCCGCGCTCATTGGCTTCTGCATCACGGGCGTCGGGTTGCCCCTCCTCGGCATTGCGGCAATCAGTATCACGGCAAGTGAGAGCCTCTTTGACATTGGCAGGAAGGTCGGCGTCCGCTTCGCCTATGCCTTTACCTGCGCGCTCTACCTCTGCATCGGCCCCCTATTTGCGATCCCGCGCACCGCAACTGTATCGTTTCAGGTCGGCGCCGCGCCGTTTGTTTCCCTCGATGTGCAGACGCTCGGGCTATTTGTCTTTACCCTTATCTTCTTCGCTGTCGTCCTCTACTTCTCCCTGCGCCCCTCTGACATCCTCATCTGGGTGGGCAAGGTACTGAACCCACTCTTTCTCCTCTTCCTCGGCATTCTGATTGTAACGGCGGTCATTTCGCCAATGGGCACGGTCTGGGATGTGGAGCCGATCGGCACATACAGTGAACACGCCTTCTTCACGGGACTCCTCGAGGGCTACAACACGATGGATGTACTCGCCGCGCTTGCGTTCGGAAATATTCTCGTCAATGCGATCAAGCGGCTCGGCCTGTCGGATCCAAAGGCTCTCTCGTACAGCACAATTGTCTCCGGCACATTCAGCACCTCACTCATGGCGATCATCTACCTCGCGCTCACGTATGTCGGCGCGCAGAGCCGCGCCGTCTACGGGGTGGACACAAACGGCGGCGACGTGCTCGCCCATATCGCCGCGCATTACTTCGGTGCATTCGGCGGCATTCTGCTCGGCATCACGATCACCTGCGCATGCCTCAAGACTGCAATTGGACTTGTCACGGCGTGCAGTACGACGTTCGTGGAGCTCTTCCCGCGCTCGCTGCCCTACCCAAAATACGCCGTTCTCTTTTCGCTCTTCTCCTTTGCCATCTCAAACGTCGGACTGAGCAAGATCATCACATACTCCCTGCCCGTGCTCTACTTTCTCTATCCGATTGCCATCGTCCTGATTGCGCTCTGCCTACTTGAGGGCCTCGTCGGCTGCCATCGCCCGCTCTATGTCTACACGATGATCGGCACATGCGCGGCAGCATCGTTCGACTTCCTACGTGCACTCCCGAGTGAACTACAAGAGGCGCTGCCTATGATGGATTTTCTCCGTACACTCGGTGACACTCTCCCCCTCGCGCATATTGGCATGGGCTGGACACTGCCCACACTCGTCGGCTTCTCGATCGGCGTGCTCGTTCTCCTGCTGCAAAGGCATGCGCGCTGAGGCTGTACGGCACACAAAAGCATGCAGCTATTGACAGCGCTCCCTAATTTTTGCTAAAATAAATCCGCTGACTACGGAGAGGTGTCCGAGTGGTTTAAGGAGCCGGTCTTGAAAACCGGTGATGCGGCAACGCACCGTGGGTTCGAATCCCACCCTCTCCGCCATAATATGGATTCAAAAAAGGATTGCTGTATCAAGTCTTTTGACTCGTGCAGCAATCCCTTTTTCTTTGTTCAGTGCTTACTTACTTGCGCCGAACCACTTCTGGTAGATCTTGTCGTATTCGCCATTGTCATGCAGTTTCTTGAGCGCCTCGTTGACCTTCTTCTGAAGCTCGGCATTGTCCTTCGCCATCGCAATGCCGTAGTCCTCGGCAGAGAGCTTGTCCTCGAGGGACTTCACGCCGACGGCCTGCGTCTGCTTGATGTAGTAGTCGTTGACAGGGCGGTCGTTGACGACAGCATCCACGCCGCGCGCCTTGAGCTCCATGAAGCAGTCTGCAGGCGTGTTCAACTCGGTGACAGTGACGCCCTCCATCTCCTTTACCATGTTTGCGCTGGTCGTACCGATCTGGACGGCAACCTTGTGCCCCTTGAGATCCTGGAAGGACTTGATTGCCTCCTCGTCGCTGCGCACAACCATCGTGAGCCCCGACTGATAGTACGGATCGGAGAAGTTCACCTTCTGCTTGCGCTCATCATTGATCGTCATGCCGCTGATGATGACGTCGATATTCTTTGCCTGCAGGGCGGGGATGAGACCGTCAAAGCCGATGTTCTGGATCTCTGCC
This sequence comes from Selenomonas sp. FOBRC6, assembly GCF_000286455.1. Classification (GTDB taxonomy): domain Bacteria; phylum Bacillota; class Negativicutes; order Selenomonadales; family Selenomonadaceae; genus Centipeda. Next base: position 27,523 of record NZ_ALKG01000036.1, on the reverse strand, counting down.
TCGCTGCCCATCTCCTTTGCGATGGCACGGATGAGATCCATGTCAAAGCCCTGATAGTCCTTCTGCCCCTCATCCTGGAACTCGAACGGAGCAAAATCAATGGCGGAACCAACGCGGAGCACCTTGCTCTCCTGCTTTGCCTGATCGCCGCCGCCACCGCAGCCAACAAGGGCAAGGCTCACGAGAGCGCCGGTCAGGACGAGTGCCAATTTCTTCAGTTTCATGGGGAAACCTCCTCAAATGAGATAAAATCAAAGGAGGGACGCTACACCAAATGCAGCAATCCCTCCCTAGAAGGAGGCGGAGCCTCCTCAAAAATCCTTAGAAACGTGCTGCGCGCTTCGAGTTGAAGCAGTCGCGGCAGTAAACCGGACGATCCGTCTTCGGCTCGAACGGAACTTCCGTATCCTTGCCGCACTCGGCGCAGACCACATGGAACATCTGACGCTCGCCGCTGCTCTGCTCATCACGACCGCGACGACGCTTGTCACGGCAGTCACGGCAGCGTGCCGGCTCGTTCTCAAAGCCCTTCTCTGCGTAGAACTCCTGCTCACCGGCGGTGAATACGAAGTTGCTGCCGCATTCCTTGCATACGAGTGTCTTGTCTTCAAATGCCATTCTTCCACAATCTCCCTTGAAAAAAATAGTTAGTCTCTCCATTCGCCGAACTGGGAAAGCGTTCACTGAGATTATGGTACGGGCAAGGATTGTTTACATAAACAATCCTTCACTCGTTCATTGAACGACTATCAGGTCTTGAGGAACGGATTTCAACGCTCTGTATTATACAGATGTTTTTCATAAAGTGCAAGCATTTTTTCTATGCCTAGAAATACCACCTCAGAACAGGCTCTCCTGCACGTCCAGCCAGCTCTCCTGGCGCGCCATGTGCACGCGGTCGCCCTCCTCTGCGTGGCCAATCAGAAAGGGCGAGGCAGGATCGTGAAGACGCCTGTTCTTTCGTACACGCGTAAAATGCGTATTCGCGTAGCAGTAGCGGCAGAGATGCGGGCAGCTGTCATATGCGCCGATGTCCGCACCGAGGTAGCAGTCGCACTCCTTGCGCTGGCGCACATAGTGCGGGAAGTTCAGCCGTCGCCCAAGCGCCTGCTCGTAGATACGCGGCGTCATGCAGCCGCCCACATCTGCGCCGAACTGCTCCAGTTCCGCCCTTCCAGCGCCGCAGGGATAGACACTCATGCCGTACGCACGTGCTGTCTCGACAATATACGCACCGAGTTCCACCCGCTCTGCATGCGTGACCTCTCGCGACTCTTGGAAATTGCGCCGCGTCTTTGCATAGCGCATGAGGAAGCTGATGACAACCATCTCCGTTGCCCCCACAAGTTCCTCCGCCATCTGCGCGAACATCTGCCGATGAAATTCGATCGAATAGTGCTCGTCGATCAGAATCGGATCATAGCGCCAGCCGACGGCGTGCATGCCGACAATTACCGAGAGCTGACGAAATGCGCGGGCAACTTCCTCCCACGGTGGCACATGTGGCTCGATATCCCTGCCGTAAGGCGTGATCGTGACGTACCAGAACTGTCCGAAGGAAGCAAGGAGATCCATATGCGGCAGCATCGGCGCAGGATTCTTCGTGCAAAAGGCAATGAGATCGACGACGGAGGGATCGAGGCGGTAGCGCGTCACCTGCGTCGGGTCATAGGGATTGCGTACGCAGACCTCGCCCTCGCGCAGACGATTTACGAACCATGGCGCATAAAATGCAGGGATGTCTGTACGCATACCCGTATGCAGTATCATCGTCACTCCCCCTCTCTCACAGAATAGCACAGATGCGCGTAAAAATAAATCCCCGACCGCAGCAGTCGGGGATTTATCCTCATATGCAATTAGAGATAGCGAAGCACAACGTAGATGTTAGAGACGATGATGGTGAAGATCATGACGGGGAACGCGACCTTCATAAAGCCGAGGAAGGAGATCGGGCGTCCGCGCTGCGCCGACATGGAGGCAACGACGACGTTCGCGCTCGCGCCGATGAGCGTACCGTTTCCGCCGAGGCACGCGCCGAGCGCGAGCGACCACCAGAGCGGATCGAGGTTCGTGAGTCCCATCTGTCCCATATCCTGAATGAGCGGGATGAGGGTCGCAACAAACGGGATGTTGTCGATGAATGCCGATGCAATCGCGCTCATCCAGAGGATGAGGATTGCAGTCGCCTCGACATCGCCGCCCGTCGCATGAATGGCCTCGGCGGCGAGCATACGGATGACGCCCGTCTCGACGAGGGCGCCGACGAGGATGAAGAGTCCGCCAAAGAAGAAGATTGCCGGCCACTCGATCTTCGAGAGCACCTTGACAATCTTCTCCTCGTCCTCCGTCGCCGTGATCAGCAGGAGAAGCCCTGCGCCCGAGAGAGCGACCGTCGCAGACTCAAGTCCGAGACTACCGTGCAGGACGAAGAAGGTAATCGTGAGGAAGATGACCGCGAGGCACTTCTTCAGCAACGCATGATCCGTGATCTGCGCATCAGCGGGCAGACGCATGATCTTGTCCTGGAGCTCCGGCTGTGTGTGCAGACTCTTTCGGTAAAGCGCAATAAGAATGAATTGTACTAAGATAAAGATAATTATAGAGACAAGCGTCAGGTTTTCCACGAACGCCATGAAGTCGAGTCCAACCGCACTGCCAATCATGATGTTCGGCGGGTCTCCAATGAGCGTTGCCGTTCCGCCGATATTGGAGGACAGGATCTGTGAAATCAGATATGGCATGACATCGACTTTAAGCTGTGATGTAATGCTGAAGGTAATGGGCACGGTCAGCAGAACCGTTGTGACGTTGTCGAGCAGAGCCGAGCAGACCATCGTGATGGTCGAAAGCACGACGAGGAGGGCGATCGGCTGCGCCTTGACCTTCTGTGCCGCCCAAATCGCAAGGAAGTTGAAGAGACCCGTCTCACTCGTGATGTTCACAATAATCATCATGCCCATGAGCAGTCCCAGCGTGTTGAAGTCAATATGGTGGACTGCGGTCTCCTGATCGATGATGCCAAAGAGTATCATGAGCATTGCGCCAAACAGTCCGACAATGGTGCGGTGCACCTTTTCGGAGATGATGAGCGCGTACGCGATGACGAATATGACAATCGCCACAATCGTTGCATTTTCCATCATTACACATCCTTCTTCTCGTTACGAGAAATCCATCACGTCGCCGTGATGATTACCTGTCGACCCTTGCGCTGAATCTTGAGCCGATAATGCTGCACACCTTCCTGTGCCAGGGACAGCTTCAGCTCCATCAGCGCGCGGCCGAGTTCATCCGCCTGTGCGGAGGAAAGCCCCGCGCGGGCAAGGTCGGCGGGAGGTTCCTGCGCCGCCTGTAGGCGGGCGCGCTCCTCTTCCTGCCGTTCCTTTTTCAGCAGAACCTCGGCGAGGGTCTCCTCCTCCTCGAAGCCCTGCATCATATCTTTGTCAGATCGATTCTTCGGTATTTTTGCCACAGCAAACCTCCTCATACCGTCCCCATCGGGCGGTGCATACACACAGACGGGAAAGAACTACTTCACCTTGCTCCATGAGTCCTTGAGCCCGACAATGCGGTTAAACACGATATGATCCGGCGTTGTATCCGGGTCAACAACAAAGTAACCGACGCGCAGGAACTGATAATGCGCCCCTGCCGCCGTGAGCCGGACGCTCGGCTCCACCTTTGCGTCCGTCAGTACCTCGAGTGAGTGGGGATTCAGTGCGTCGATGAAATGCACAGGCTCCTCCTCGCCCTCGGGGATGTCGCGCAGGAGGCTCTCGTAGAGGCGTACCTCCGCCGTGAGTGCGTGATCTGCCGCAACCCACTGGATCGTCCCCTTCACCTTGCGATTCGCTGCAGCACCGCCGCTGCGCGTCTCGGGGTCGTAGGTGCAGCGCAGCTCGACGATTTCGCCCGCCGCGTCCTTCACGACTTCCTCACACTTGATGATATAGGCGTGCTTGAGGCGCACCTCGCCGCCCGGTTTCAGGCGGAAGAACTTCTTCGGCGCGTCCTCCATAAAGTCCTCGCGGTCGATATAGAGCTCACGCGCGAACGGCACATAGCGCTGTCCGCCGTGCGTGGGGCTGTTCTCGGCGAGCAGATACTCCGTCTCGCCTACGGGATAGTTTGTCAGGACGAGCTTCACGGGGCGCAGCACCGCCATCACGCGCGGCGCGTTGCGGTTCAGCTCATCGCGCACGCTGTGCTCGAGCATGGCGCTGTCCACCGTGCTATTGCTCTTGGCGACGCCGATCTCCTCGCAGAACGCGCGCACAGCCGCAGGCGGATAGCCTCGGCGGCGCATGCCCGAGATGGTTGGCATACGCGGATCGTCCCAGCCGCGCACATGTCCCTCCTCGACGAGCTGACGCAGCTTGCGCTTGCTCGTGATCGCGCCCGTGAGATTGAGCCGTGCGAACTCGATCTGACGCGGGCGCTCCCCTGCGGGAAAGCCAAGCGCCTCGAGCAGCCAGTCGTAGAACGGGCGGTGCTCCTCGAACTCAAGCGTACACAGAGAGTGCGTAATGCCCTCGATCGCATCCGAGATTGGATGGGCGAAGTCATACATCGGATAGATGCACCACGCATCGCCCGTCCGATGGTGCGGAACATGGGCAATGCGGTAGATGACCGTGTCGCGCATGACGAGATTCGGCGATGCCATGTCGATCTTGGCGCGCAGGACGCGTGCGCCGTCAGGGAATTCGCCCGCACGCATGCGCGTGAAGAGGTCGAGATTTTCTTCCACGGAGCGATTGCGGTAAGGACTCTCCACACCTGCCTCAGTCAGCGTTCCGCGATGGGCACGGATCTCATCCGCCGAGAGGTCGTCCACATAGGCAAGCCCCTTCTTTATCAATGTTACTGCATATTCATACATCTGCTCGAAGTAATCCGATGCGTAGAAACAGCGGTCGTCCCACGAGAAGCCGAGCCAGCGGATATCCTCCTGAATGGAGTCCACGTACTCGACATCCTCCTTCGTCGGATTTGTGTCGTCAAAGCGCAAATTGCAGAGGCCACGGTAGTCCTCGGCAACGCCGAAGTTGAGACAGATGGACTTTGCGTGCCCGACGTGCAGGTAGCCGTTCGGCTCGGGCGGGAAGCGCGTGTGAATCCCCTCCGCATGCCGTCCCGCACGCAGATCCTCGTCGATGATATTTCGGATAAAATTCGATGTCTTTACGTCCGCCATGTCCCTATCCCTCGATCCGTATAATTCCAATCAATCGTTCTGTGCGCAGAGCCGTTCGATATAGGCGCGCAAACGCGCGACACCCTCGGCAATGCCATCCTGCGCCGGAAGGCTCTCAATGAAGGCGTCCACATAGCCGCGTTCCACAATGCGGCGCAGCGTCCACATGAAATTGATGTCATAGATCCACATGAGCCGCACAATCTTGCGGTCACCGTGCGTACGCAGACGATAGTAGTCCGCCTGTCGTCCCGCCGCGAAGTCCGCCACAAATTCGGGGCTGACCTCCTGCGCTGCATCCGACGGTACAAAGTTCGGTGCTTTCTCCGCCCCATCGGGTGCGAGGAACGGCAGCAGCACGCGGTAGATGTCAAGCTTGTCCGCGTCGCGGATGAGCTTCGCGAAAAACAGCTTTCGCTCATCGTCCGTCGGCGCAATTTCCTTCTTGTTATGGTATTTGATGGCAAAGCGCACAACATCGGCATCCGCAGGCGTGAGCCGCTCCAAAAAATCTACGTCCTCTGCGAGTACCTTCAGACCAAGCTCCGCATGATCCTCCGATGCCGCATCGTTGAACGTCTGATAGACAGCATATTGTCGGAAACGTCCCACATCGTGAAAGAGTCCGATGATCTCGGCAAGGGCGACATCGTGCGCATTGCAGCCAAGGTGTTTCGCCAGTGCACGCGCATTCGCCGTTACATAACCCGTATGAATCTCTTTGAGGCGAATCCCGAGCATGACGTCGGGGTCATCTGTACGGAAGGAACGCATATAATCGTTCATCCATGCATGCATTTCATGTAGGAGTTCGTTCATCTGCGTTCCTCCTTTCACATACTATCGTCTTCGTACGCCTTGTTCATCCTGCCTCGGCAAGGCCCCCGCAGGAGGCTGCGCATCACCCCTGCGATGCGGGCACATAGCTGTCGTCAAAATCCGTTGCGATGAGTGTCGCCTGCACAGAGCCCGCCATCTTCTCCTGTACCACGAGTCCAACGATAACGTTGACCTCGGGATGTGCCGTTTTATGGATGTAGTGCACCGCCTCATCGACGTCACGCAGACTCATCGCAGGATCGCCCGTGAGGTTCAGCACGACACCGCGCGCGCCTGTCACATCGCGGTCGATCAGCGGGCTTTCGATTGCCTTGCGCACCGCCTTCTGCGGAGTTTCGTCCACGCCAATGGCGAGCAGCGCGTCACTGGACGGGCTCTGACGGAAGATCGTCGTCACATCGGAGAAGTCCACGTTGATGATGCCCGTGGTGAGAATCAGCTCCGCCACGCATCCCACCGTCTGTCGCAGCACCTCATCCGCGAGGGAGAAGGCGTCGACGAAGGACAGATTACGGTCGGGTGCGATCTTGAGCAAGTTATCGTTGCGCATTGTAATAAAGGCATCCGTATATCCCTGCATTTGTGCAATGCCCGCCTGCGCTGTCTGCATCTTGCGCGCCATCTCAAAGTGGAACGGCATCGTCACCACGCCAATGGAGAGAATCCCCATATCACGCGCAATCTCTGCAACAACAGGTGCAGCACCCGTGCCGAAACCTCCGCCCATCGTCGCCGTGATGATGACGAGATCCGAGCCCTCCAGCATGGCGCGGATCGCCTTTTCCTCCATGCGCGCCGCCTGCTCTGCAATCTCGACCCTGCCGCCCGTACCGCGGCCGTTCGTCAGCTTCTCACCGACAGGCAGCACCGTGATCCCCTGTTTGTGCAGCGTATTCAGCTGGCGCAGATCAGAGTTGATGCCGATGAGTGTGATGTCAAGATTGTATTTCTCGCGCACACAGCGCACGATATTGTTGCCGCCGCCCCCAACGCCGACCACCTTGATCGTGATTTTCGGTTTGATAATTTCAGCTGTCGGCATATACATACTCCTATCGAAGTATCGATTCAATCAAATTTCTGCTGTTTCCCTGTACCGCGCATCTGCGCAATGAGTGCACCGCCGAGGAGGAGCGCACAGCCGAACAGCTGAATGCCGCTCATCGTCTCCCCGAGAACGATCCACCCCGACACAGCGGCAAATACCGCCTCAAGCGAGAGGAGAATGGATGCCTGCGTCGGCTCCACATACGCCTGCCCGAGAATCTGACAGGTGTAGGCGACACCGCAGGAGAGAATCCCCCCGTAGAGAATGGGGAATGCTGCGCCCGCGACGGCGCTCCATGCAAACGGCTCATAAGCGGCGGCAAGCATCGTATTCCCAAACGTACAGACCAGCATCTGCATCAGACAGAGTTCGATGACATCGACCGTACTTGCATAGCGGTCAATGAGCAAGATCTGTGCCATCCAGAAAAAGGAGGAAATGAATACGAGTATATCTCCCGTATTTAACTCGGTCTCTCCGTGCGCGGAAAGGAAGTAGACTCCTGCAAAAGCAAGAACCGCGCCGCCCCACTGTGCCGCACGTACGCGCTGACCGAGCAGAACGGCGGTAAGCGGCACAAGCACAATGTAGAGTGTCGTGATAAACGCCGTCTTTCCTGCCGTCGTATAGAGGAGCGCGACCTGCTGCAGGGTTACCCCCACAAACATAGCAAACCCGATGGGAATGCCCGCCCGAAAACCCGAGCGGAACGTCCCTGCACGCTTCTGCGTCATACGCTTGCCGCGATAGGCATACCAGAGCGCCCACATAAAGAGCGTGCCGAGTGCAAAGCGCGCTGCCGCATAGGTATAGGGACCGAGTCCCTCCATGCCGAGAATCTGAGCAACAAAGGTCGTCCCCCACAGCAGTGATGCCGTCAGCAGCAAGAGACTCCCGCGCTGGTGCATCTCAGAGCACCTTTGACAGGAAGCTGCGCGTGCGCTCCTCCTTCGGATGCTCAAACACCTCGCGCGGTGCGCCGGACTCGATGATGCGCCCCTCGTCCACGAAGAGCAGACGATCGCCCACCTCGCGGGCAAAGCCCATCTCATGCGTGACAATAACCATCGTCATGCCCTCATTCGCGAGCGCACGCATGACATCAAGCACCTCACCGACCATCTCCGGGTCAAGCGCCGAGGTCGGCTCATCAAAGAGCATGACCTTCGGGCGCATGGCAAGCGCACGCGCAATCGCAACGCGCTGCTGCTGTCCGCCTGAGAGGTTGTCGGGATAGGCGTCCGCCTTCTCCGCAAGCCCCACGCGCGCGAGGAGCTCCCGCGCCGTCTTCTCCGCCTCGCCCTTTTCGACGTGCTTGACCTTCATCGGTGCGAGCATGATATTCTCAAGCACCGTCATATGAGGAAAGAGGTTGAAACGCTGGAACACCATGCCGACCTCTTCGCGCACCTTGTTGATATTTGCCTCACTTGAGAGCGTAATGCCGTCGACGACGACTTCGCCCGCCGTCGACTCCTCGAGATGATTCATGCAGCGCAGGAGTGTGCTCTTTCCCGAGCCAGAGGGGCCGATAATAACGACAACTTCTTTTTCCGCAATGGAGAGGTCAATGCCCTTCAGCACCTCATCGGCACCAAACGCCTTGCGCAGTCCTTTAATTTCAATCATGAACGCGATACCTCCGCTCCAGATATGCGACAAAGCGCGAGATTGTCAGCGTCATCACGAGATAGATGACGGCGACGCTCATCCAGATTTCAAACGAGCCGTACGTCTTTGCGATGATGAGCTGCCCACGGCGCGTCAGCTCCTCGAAGCCGATGACCGACACGAGGGACGAGTCCTTCAGCATGGCAATGAACTCATTGCCGAGCGGCGGAATGACGCGCTTGAACGCCTGCGGTACAATGATGTAGCGCATGGTCTGCAGCCACGTCATACCGAGCGAACGCCCCGCCTCCATCTGTCCGTCGTCAACCGACTGGATGCCCGCACGAAAGATCTCCGCCACGTACGCGCCGGAGTTGATGCCGCAGGCCGAGATTGCCGCGATGAACGGATCGATGCGCTGTCCCGTGATGACAGGCAGCGCGAAGTAGAACAGAAAGATCTGCACGAGCAGCGGCGTCCCGCGGAAGAACTCTACATAGACCTCCGCAAGCATGCGCAGCACGCGCAGATTCGAGATGCGCGCCACACCCACGATCAGACCGATCACAAAGCCGATTGCCGTCGACAGTACCGTGATCTGTATCGTAACCCCCGCGCCGATGAGAAGCAGCGGGAATGAGTTGACGACGAGATTCATATCAAAAGTCATAAGTCCATCCATTCTCCCCGTAAGAATTTATGATTATCTTGCATAAATAGCCGTTCTTCATATTATATTTCAATCACAGAGCGCTGTCAATAAATTCAGGCTCTTTGTCGATTGCAAGCGAAATAAAAATACGCCCCACATGCCGGATATGGGCGCCGGCACGTGAGGCGCGAATTTTTACAGTTTCTTGGAGAGCTCTTCGATATTGTCGGACATCGCCTTTGCCTCTTCGACCGAGGCGCTGATCTCCTTCATATTCGCTGCCTGATTCTCGATCAGACCGTTGATCGACTTGATGCGCTCTGCGATGTGCGTCGATGCCTTCTCCATCGAGCCGAGCGCCTCGAGGATCTTGCTCGCGGCATCACGGCTGCTGTCGGCGAGCTTGCCGACCTCCTCTGCGACGACGGAGAATCCGCGTCCCGCTTCGCCCGCGCGCGCCGCCTCGATGGAGGCATTCAGCGCGAGGAGGTTCGTCTGCTTCGAGATCGTCATGACGAGCTCGGACATCTTGAGCGTGTTCTCCGTCTGGCTGCGCGTATCATCCGCCGCCTGCGTGATCTCCTCCTGCACGTTTGCAATTTCGACCGTACGCTCCGTCGTCTGGCTCACACTCGTCGTGATTGCGTCGATCGACTCGTACAGGCTGCTCAGCATCGTCTCAAGTTCGCCGTAGAACTTTTCCTTGCGCTGCGCATTCACCTCGAGCTCTTCCTTGTTTTTCTTATCCGCATCAATGTCGACGAATACACCGATGATCTCCTCAGGATGTCCGCTCTTGTCACGCACGACATTGCCGGACGCATGGAACCAACGGTAGCTGCCGTCGTGCACCTTCAGGCGATAGTCCACATCGTACGGCGTGTGCCCGCTGAGATCCTTGATGCATGCCGTGAAGGAGCTGAACGTCCCCTCCACATCATCCGGATGGAGGCGCGAGCTCCATGACTCGATCGTATTTGGGAAGTCGGACTCCCCACGGAAACCAACCATGCGGCGGAACTCATCCGACCAGATCGCATACGCGATGCTGAAGTCCGGATTGATCTTCATGTACCACATACCGGATTTGACCGCCTCATTGACCGTGCGCAGACGGAAGCGCTGATACTCAAGCTCCTCGTTCACGCAGTCGATCAGCGCATTCACCTCGGCGGCATACGGCTCGCTGCCGCGCAGTTTCGCAAAGAGTTCGTTCTTCTCATGCCCCGCAACGATCTCCTGAATCGTACTGGACACATTCTGTGCGCCTGCTGCGCCGCCCATATTCTTTTCAAGCATAGCATTCCCTCCAAAAAGAATCGCTCCCAGATTAGGCTTATTGTACCATATACACTCATATATGCAAGCAAGACTTGAGAATTCCTTGCATTTTTATATTGAATTAGAAAGGACAGCTGCATAAAATTACGTGCAGCTGTCCTTATTCTGTAAGTTTCTATAAATAATTAGAAGCTCTGCTCAACGCCGACCATGAAGTTGCGGCCGGGTGCTGTCCACCACTGTCCAGGAGCGCCCCATTTCACATTCGAGTGCTCGGCATAGAACTGGTTGAATATGTTGTTTGCCTTGAGATATACCTTCGTCGCATCCGCAACCTTATAGTTCATGGAAAGATCGACGACCCAATAGTTATTGCTTGGGAATGCACCGCTCACGGGACCCGGACGTCCAATCATGCCACGCGCAAGGAGCGAGGAATCGAAATCTCGGTTGCGGTAATCCACACCGATATTCCACTGATCCTTGGGCAGATAACCGTCGACGTTCTCACCTCTTTGTTCCGTCTTGCCAACATGTGTCTGCGTATATCCAACACGCGCACGCCAATGGGAATCAACTCGTTTCGCAAATTGGAGCGACCAGCCATGTGCATCTTCATCCCCGACGTTAATATTCTGATATGTCATAGGATGGTAACCGATACGGTTCTTCGAATGCCGTTTAAAGTAACTTGCCGTGAGACTGAGACCTCTGCCAAAGTCATGTGCAATGCCGATTTCCTTCGTATTGCCGGATTCAGGTTTGAGATTTGCATTTCCATACGTCGGCGCATAAAGCTGGTTCGGTGTCGGCGTGATAAAATATTCACTATAAGAAACATAAGCATGTGTCAACGGGTCGATGTCATAGCCAAGGCTGACGCTCGGACTGTTGTGGCTGCCGAATGCAGAGTTGCTGTCATGACGAATGCCTGCCGTAAGTTTTAGTGTAGGAATGATACTCCACTGATCCTGAAGGTAGAAGGAGCGGTTCAAAAGAGTGCGATCACCGATACTTACAGCACCGCCGTTCTTGATCGTCGTATCATCCTTCGTAAACTCAAAGCCCGCTGTCAGCAGATGATCACCAAGCTGCTTGTCAAACTGGTCGCTAAATCTCCATGTCTGAACATCAAACTCATAAAAAGATTTCACGGGCAAGAGCGTCAGCCAATCCAAGCTGTAAGTGGTAAGATCATAATTATACTTACTGCGGGAGACACTCATCTGATTCTTTGTCGAGTCGTCGATCTGCACATTCCAAATCAGGCTGGTATCAAAATGATCATAGTTCCCAAGATTAACTGGAAATCCCTGCTGCTTTTCATGGAGTGCCTGATAGCGGTCTGAATCCTTGTAGGAACGGAAGTTAAGGGCAAGATAGGACGCCTTGCTCAATTCCTTGCCAAGATGAAGATTGATCGAATCCGCATCAAGTTCAGACGGTGTCTTATTCCCATGCGCATCCTTGAAGTCACTGTTCTTATCCTTCTGGTACTTAACACGCCAATCCCAGCCGTTCGCATTGCCCTCGTTTGCTGCGCTATAGAGCTGGCGTCCATAGCTGCCGTAGCCGACGCCGAGTGTCGTCTTCACTCCCTGCGCCTTCTTCGTAATGATGTTGATGACGCCGCCCTTTGCATCCGAGCCATAGAGGGTTGACGCCGAGCCATGCAGTACCTCGATGCGGTCGATGCCACTAAGATCCTTCAACGCAGACGTCAAAGATGCGGCAAAGCCACCCGCATAGTTCTGGCGGACACCATCGATCAGGAGGACCACATCCTCTGACCCATTGATATAGAATTTGGTGCTGTTGTTGTAGCCCGCCGGCGCATGCTGGTTGACCGTAACCCCCGGCACATCGCGCAGAGCCTGCGTCAGATCGGTATAGTGACGGCGCTCAATATCCTTTCCGGTAATCACCGTAATATTTGCATTCGCCTTCAGTTCTTTGTTGGGCGTTCGCGTCGCCGTGACGACTGTCTCTCCCAGTGAATGATCATCCGTAGAGTTATTGTCATTTGCAGCATACGCTTGCCCTCCCACGGACAGCGCACCAAAGGCAAGCGCCGCCATCACAGCAATACGAATACTCTTCTTCATCCTGAACTCCTCCTAATTTTTTACTCGTAAGGGAATCCCATCTTATGAACTGTCGGCATGGACTCCAACAGGCAAAAGCATTTTACAAAAGCCCCAACGCAAGGCGTTGTGTACGCAGTTTTTGTTCTAAGTCACTGCGCGATCGCTGTGTGAACTCGTGCACAAGATAATCCGGCTGTATCGCATCGATAATTTTCCGTGCGGCCTCTGTTTGAAACGGCTGATGCAGATCGACCTGCAAAACATACGCCATCGCCTCACTCCAATCAAGCGAACGATGCTCCCCTGCATACCTCTGCATCATCTCCTTCGTATAGCTGCCAGAAATAGACTGATGCAGATGTACTCCATAGATGCGTTTTCCCAATTCGCCGAGATCGCGGTAGGTCTGCACCACATAGTCCGCACCTTCGTTCTCGTTCTGCAGGTCAAAATTCGTGTTCATCAGATGCCCAGTATCGAGCATAAAGCCCGCATCGGCATAGTTGACCTGATCCAACAGCATTTCGGCAAGCTGTGGCTTTCGAAAGGTCAGCCCCGGCCACCAGAGATTCTCAAAGAGAAATTTACACCCCGACGGTATCTCATCGGTGATCTGATTTACCAGTTCAATGGTCGCTCGTATAACATCCTCATCTGTTGCCGAAAATTTGCGCTGATACATCTCTGAGGTGCGATTGTGTGCGACGTGAAAGACAAGATACTCCGGCTGACAGAGCGCTGCCTGCCGCAGGTTCTCTTTCCATCGCTCCACCCACTCGCTGGTGTCAGATGCTCCGTAGTATGCGCGAATGTTCTCCTCGCTCCCAAACTCCTCCATGAGCGCTGCGCGATCGCCGCGCCAAAAATCCACCCACGTCGGCCAAAACAACAGATGTACCCCTCTGATGTATTCAGAGGGGTACATTTCCTGGTTCCACGGTGCACACAGCATGAACTCAATGCCATCCAATCCGTGCGCACGAAGAACGGCAGGAATAACCCCTGCATCGTTTTGGAGGATCTTCTCCATATCGCAGTCCGCATTGGACAGATTCGTTAGTTCCAGCATATAGACCCTGTTTCTACAAGAAAGATTATATCAATATCATTGTGAAGATATTGTAACACTGTTCTCATAGCTTGTAAAGAAAGGTCAGGCAGGTCGTATTAGAATCTATAGCTGTAGCTGAGGAGATAGTTGATGGGGGCGACGTAGTAGTCCGATCCTGTGTGCGTAATCACATCATGCCGATCCAGCACGTTTTCGATGCGGAGACTGATCGCACTGTTTTCGTCCGGTGCATAGCTCGTGCTCCACGAAGTGAGGAGATACGGCTTCGATCGGTAGGCAGGTGCATTCGAGGGCGATTGTGTACGGGCAGCGAGATAGGATGCGGAAAGTGAAGATGCCCACTTGTCTTTTTTGTAGGTAACCCCTCCTGTGAGCTGTATCTTACCAAAGGTGCTTTCCCAGCCGAGCGCTTTTTTCGCCGTACTGTTGCTCTTGGTCTGCGGGTTCTGCCACGTCAGTCCCCACTGATACGAGAAGCCGTTTTTCCCCTTGATATCATCCGAGATTTCAAGCCCTGTATTGCGAAAATCCTCATTCGTGTACTGATAAGAAGTTCTCGATCGGTTCAGATTTGCCGTGATGTTGTCCTTGACATCCATATGGAAGAGCGCAGCTTTCCACGAATGACCGCCGCTCATCTTTTTCCAGCCGATTTCATAGTTGATACCCTTCTGCGGCTTCAGATCCGGCGAGGGCAGCTGCATGCTGTTGTCCTTATACATCTGCGCGAAGGTCGGCATGACGAATGACTGACTGATGTTCACATAGAGGCTGCTGTCGCGATCGAGCTTATGCAGCCACTGCGCCGACGCACTGAGGTTGCTGTAATTCTGTTTCTTCGTTGCTCCAGTTGTCCAGGTCTCGCGCAGGCCGAAGATGCCCGTATTCTTCCCGTCGAAACGCTGCTCCCACTGGCCGAACAGGCCCCAGTTATTGCGGTTATAGCTGTTCCCTTTTTTAGTATTGTGCGCGGGCAGTGTATGATATGTTTCATGTTCAAGCTTAAACCCGACTGTCGCTGTCGCACGGTCGAGCCTCCATGTCCTCTGCAAATCCATACCGAACGTACGATTCTTCTCGCGCGTATTGTACCAGTAATCAGCATCTGTAATAGGTGTTCGTGGAGCGGGGTCTCTTGTGACAATATGGACGGGCCCGATTGCCTCCGTTGTCCCCGTATTGAAGTAAATGCTGCCCTTCCAATCCCTGTCGCGGTAGTTGAGCTGACTCGTATAGCGTTTGATCTCATATTTTCTCTTGTTGAACGGGTCGCCTACACGCACGCCGATCGACGACCTTCTCACATCCGTAACGGTGCGCTGATACGTTACGTCGGATTTATAGTAGTTCAATAGAAAATTGAGACGTGGATTGATCTTGTACGTAAATCCTGCATTTCGCTTCTCTATGTCATGAATATCGGTGCGCGTTTCACCACGGAAGCGATTTGTTTTATTCTCATCACTATAGCTGGCACCCTCGCGCGTCTTCCACTGGTCATAACCGTAGTAGAAGCCAAACCGCTCATCTCCAATGGTCACGCCGTACTTACGCTGTCCATAGTTGCCAAAGCCCACGCGAGCTTCATTCGTCGTTGTCTTTTTTGTGATAATATTGACCACACCGCTAACAGCATCACTGCCGTAGAGCACCGCCCCACTGCCCTTGACAATCTCGACGCGTTCAATACTGCTCGCAGGAATTGCCTCAAGATTGTATTTACCGCGCCACGAGATTGGATTTCCATTCATGAGGACAAGTGTCCCGCCTTTGAATCCGCGCACGTTGAGATCATTGCTCATTGTTCCCATGGCCGCACCGTTGGGACCGAACGCCTTATATGCAAACCCGTTTGCCATCGACAGAACATCCGACGCAGTCGATGCACCGCTGTCCTTGATATCCTCCGCCGTAATAACAGTCGTCGCGGCAGGGACATCCACATCTCGCTTCTGCGTGCGCGTCGCCGTCACAACGACCTCACCCAGGGAGTAGGTCGGCATCAGTTCATCGACCTCTGTACCCGTATGCGACGCCTCCGCCGCATAAACCTGACCCGTCATTGCCGAAAGTGCAACTGCCGCTGCAAGGATTTTCCTATTCCACATCTTCGTTGTCATCCTCCATAAAAATAAAATCAATTCAACTGAAAGCGGAACGTCTTTGTCCAAACGCCCCGCCGGCCATTGTCTCCTGGATTAAACTGAAACCTCCAGCCTGCAGCGACCGCAGCTCTGTCCATCGCGCGATACCCCGATGAGGACTCGACACTGACGGACTCGACAGAGCCGTCTGCTGCGACAAGGATCTTGATCGTCACAACCCCCTCGACATCGTCATCGATGAGTTCCTGCGGATACTCGGGCGCAGACTCGGCGCGCAGACTTGCCGCAATACGCTCCTTTGGCGGAGCGGGCAGCGTTCCGCTTCCCGTTCCGCCGCTGCCGTCTCCCGTGCCTGTTCCTGTTCCGATTCCGGTTCCGACAGATGCATTGCCTCCGCCCCCGCTCGCCGCTTGTCCGCTTCCTGTTTCTGCTCCTGCAGGAGCTGCGCGTGCAGGATGCTGCACCTTACGCTGCGGCTGCTGCGGCTTTTCCTCAGGCTGCGGCAGTGTCTTATCCTCCACGACGATGTCATCTATAGCGACCACAGGAGCAGGCGCAGGTGCGGCATCTCCCGCTGCACCGCCTGCTTCTCCGCCCGAATCGTAAAGCACAACATCAATTGGTGCCCTCTGCCCGCTCTGCTCCGCGATCGAGAAGAGGCCCAACGCTGATGCGATCAGAAAGAGGATGAAATGCACCAGGAGAGAAAGCCCAAAAGCCTTACGTTCTCCGCAGTTCTCAATCATTTCACTCTCCATATCATCCTCCTGTCTTCATGTGTCTGCGCAGAAGATACAGAAAATACGGGGTGCCGATGAATGCGGTCATGATGCCGACACGAATCTCCATGCCCTGGAGCAGGATGCGCCCCACAGAATCACAGAGAACGAGGAATACCGCACCCGCAAGGAGACTCGCTGGCAGCAGACGTCGATGATCGGGGCCAATGAGGAGTCGTACCATATGCGGCACGACCAGCCCCACAAAGCCGATGTTGCCGCTGATGCAGACCCCCGCTGCCGTTGTGAGTGAAGCAAGTACAAGGAAGAGCAGCCGGAACGCCGTCACAGGCATCCCTGCCGCGCGTGCCTCCACCTCACCAAACGCGAGCAGATTGAGATGCCGCGCGAGGAGCACCATGATGGAGGCACCGATGCCGATCGGTCCGATGCCGAGCAGCACGTGATCCCAGCGGCGGTAGTCAAGACCGCCGATCGTCCAGAAGAGATACTGCTGCATCTTCTGCTCGTTCATCACCGTGAGGATCGCCGCCGTACACGCGGCGAGAAACATGCCCACAACGACGCCCGAGAGCAGGAGCGTCATGACAGGAATACGCCCGTGCCGCATCGACAGGGATACAGTAAGGCTCACTGCGAGCATGGAGCCCACGAAGGCGAAGGCAGGCAGAGACAGCACGCTGCCCGCCGTCACCCCGATGCCGATCGCAAGCACGGCACCGACCGAGGCACCGCTCGACACACCGATGATGCCGGGATCGGCGAGCGGATTGCTGAAGATGCCCTGCAGAACGGCGCCCGAGACACCAAGCCCCGCACCGACCATCATGCCGACGAGCGTGCGCGGCAGGCGGATATGCCAGAGCACCGCCTCCTGCTCGGGCGTTACAACGACATCCGTGAGGATCGGCAGACCTGCCGCATGCGCAAAGGAGGCAATGACCGCCTCCATCGGGATGTCGTACTGCCCCGAGCTCATGGAGAGTACGACAGCAAAGAGGAGGGCACCGACAAGCGCACAGAGAAAGAGCCGTGTTCCGTAGATTCGTTTCACTACAACGCCCCCCTCCCCTCATCTGCCGTACCGAGGATCACGGAGAGCAGCTGAGCTTTCTCCGCCCCGCCTTCCTCTGCCTCCGTATAGACCTCCGCGTGATGCGTCACGGGATTCTCCACCACACATACGGGCGCGCCATACGCGCGCGTCAGGAGTTCATCCGTCAGCACCGCCTGCGGCATGCCGTCCGCGAGAAGCGTCCCGCGTCCGATCAGGAGGAGCCGCGAGCAGAAGCGTGCCGCAAGACTCAGCTCATGTGCAACGAGCAGGACAGTCTTGCCCGCTGCACAGAGCTCGCGGCAGAACCGAAAGATCTCCTCCTGATAGATGATGTCGAGCCCCGTCGCCGGCTCATCAAGAAAGAGCACAGGCGTCTGCTGGGCAAGCACCTTTGCGAGCAGAACGCGCTGACGCTGTCCCCCCGACATGGCGTGCAGAGGCTTTTCTGCAAGCTCCAGAACACCCGTATACGCCATACATGCCTCCGCAATCGCAAGGTCGTCCGCCTTTTCCTGCCGCCACCACGAGAGATAGGGATAGCGCCCCGCGAGCACGATGTCGCGCGCCGTGTAGTCGAACGTCATCTCCACATGCTGCTGCAAATATGCCGCACGGCGTGCAAACGCCTTTGCTTCGAGTACTTCGATATCCTCGCCCATGAGTGCGGCAAAACCGGAGAGCTTTGGGAGGATGCCGCGCAATGTCTTGAGCAGGGTGCTCTTGCCCGCGCCGTTCGGCCCGATCAGCCCAACCATCTCGCCTGCGCGCACGGTGAACGACACATCTGCGAGGATGACGTTCCCGTTGTAGCCCGCATAGAGTGCTTCCGCGCGGATCATTTCACTCAAATGGAACCTCCCCTCTTCATCACTTGACTGCCGAAAGATGCTCATCCTCGGACTGCTTGAATGCGTCTCCGTAGACACGGTAGGCAATCTCCTGAACACCGAAGACAAAGTCCTGTGAGCAGTTGTAGATATAACCCTCGAACGGCTCGGCGAACGCCTTCGTGCGGATTGCCTTCATCGTCTGCAGGGACGGATCGTCCAGATACTCCCTGCGGAATGCCGCAACATCATAGTTCCCGTGATCGTTGTACGTCGGCAGAAAGAGGATGTCGGGGTCGATCTGCACGAGCTGTTCCTTCGTCATCACCTGAAAATCGCGGATGCCGAGCTCCGCACGCCCGTTGACAACACCCGCATAGCGGCACGCCTCATCAAAGCTGCTGCCAAGTCCTCCGTAGCCGCCCATAAGCGAGATGAGGACGACCGTCTTGCGCTCTGTCTGCGGAATCTTCTCCACTTTTTTCTGAATCTCCACGAGCTTTGCATCCATCATGGAGAGCAGCTTCTGCCCGCGCTCCGGTTCCCCTGCCGCCGCTGCGAGGAGCGTGACTGTCTCGCGAATCTCCGTGAGATTCCGGGCGCCCTTGCAGACGATGACCTTCAGCCCCGCCTCGCGCAGGGACGGCACCATCGTGAGGTCGCCCCAGTCCGGAACGACGACGAGGTCGGGCTGCAGCGCCATGATCTCCTCCACGTTTGGGTTTCCGATGCGCTGCGGGATTGCCTTGACGAGCCCCGTCACATTCGAGCTCACGGGGTCATCAAGCAGCGTATTGACCGCCGCCATGCGCTCCGGCTCGACGAGCCCGAGCATCGTCTCATCCGTGCTCATCGAGAGCGTGATGATACGCTTCGGCGGCGCAGGGAAGGCGACCTCGGTACCCTCGATGTCCGTGACCGTGTATGCCGCAGGTTTTTCCTCTGCGGCATTTGGTGCGCCGCAGGCGGTGAGGACGGCGCAGAGCACGCAGAGGAAAAGCAGGGCAATTCTTTTCTGAATCACGAGCGTTCTTCCTTTCCATTAATCATCTTTGAATTATATCACAAAATGATTGATGACGAACTCTATGAAAGCAAGATTTTTCGACGCAGAATATTTCCGTTCCACAGCTGCTCCTCAATGTGGCGCGCGCCGCGCAGCCCCATAAAGGGACTGTCTGTCAGACGCAGGAAGTCTTGTGCGGGATAGGAGACAGGCAGATACTGCGTTCGCTGCGGGTTGATGTGCGCAGACTCGTTGCTGCTGCCGAGGAGGAGTCCTCCTTCCATCCCGCCGAGCAGCTGCTGTATGCGCAGGGCATCCGTCTCGCCCAGAATTTCATCCGCGATACGGGCGACATCCTCTGCGCGCTCCGCTTCTGCCGCAACGGCAAGATGGCAGACGTCTGCCCACTCCGTACGCAATGCCTGCGCCAGCCCCCATGCCATGAAGTCGGGCGCACGTACGACAGCCGTGTCATAGCGGAGCTCTCCCCAGAGCATCTTGCACTCATTGATGCGCAGGAAATCCTCGCGCGTGACGCGGTCAATCTCTGTCTCCGCCGCCTCGGCGTGCGGTGACGGCAACACATCTGCAATCTCCTGCATCCAGTGCCGCGTGCCCGCACGCCCATAGGGCGGGAACGGCGCAATCCACGGCATACCGTACATCTCTTCGAGCAGCTGCGCGCTGCCGCGCCCCAGTTCTCCGTGCACAACGATGTTCAGTGCCGCCTGTGTCAGATGCGGAAAGTCTTCCGCACTCATATCGTTGCCGAGAACAGCATTCACCGTATAGCCTGCGATTTGAAGGAGCCGCACAAGCTCACGCGCGTCATTCGCGCCGTTGTAATAGGCATCCGTCATCCCGATCAGATTGACTGCATGAGATTGTGCCGCAGTACGCTCCAAAGGAACCGTCTGAAGCGCCGCACGCGCCGCCTTATCCCAGCCGTCGGCAAAGCTCCCTGCAAGTCCGCTGCTGTCGAGCGCGACAACGGGACAGGCGAGCCCCGCCCCGCGCGCAATCGCCGCGATGTCGTCGCCAATCAGCCCCGCCGCACAGCTGCTCACAATCGCAAGCAGGGCGGGCGGCTGCTCCACATACGGTGCAAGTGCTTCCTGCAGATACTCCTCCGCACCGAATACAATCGCGTCGTTGTCGAGCTGCGTGCAGGCCATGCGGTGCGAGATTGTGCTCTGACTGTGCTCGATGTGGCGCATGGCAAAATAATAGCACCAGAGAGGGCCGTTGACCACAATGACGGCATCCCGCATCCCTGCAAAGAACGCCGACGCGCCCGCAAGCGCGCAGGTGTCGGTATACATGCAGACATCGTCGAAGGATTTTTCCCGCTCACCCATAGATCAGCCCTCCCCTGCTCTCATGCCGGTGCAATATCTGCCGCATATCATCGAGCAGTCGCCGCTCCATCGACCAGCCAACCGAGGGCAGGAGCGCGAGAAAGAGCTGGCGCAGCTTTGCATCGACGAGCTCATGCGTCGTGAGGACAAAGTCCGCCGCATGCAGCAGCTCATCCGCACCATCAGTCCCCTCGTAGAAAACGGGCGCATCCGTCTGCCGCCGCACTTCCTCCTCCATCACGGCGCGCCGCTCGGGCAGGAAGCAATCGAGCAGAACGACACCATTCAAAAGGACACCAGCCTTTCCGAGGAGGCGCAGGATGATCTCCGGCTGAAACCAACTGAGATCGCGCCCAATCGCCAGTGCACAGCTGCGCCCCGCAAGCTCCGTGCGTACCTTTTCCACGGCGGCGGCAAAGGCTTCCTCCTCCGCTGCGATGGCACGTTCCGCTTCTTCCTCACGGTGACAGAGCTGACCGACGCGCCGGAGCCAGCGGATGGTCTCCTCCGCTCCGACCGCATAGACATCGGCAAGATACGGTGTGCCGAATCGCTCCCGCATATGCTCCGCCAGCTCTGCCAGCTGCGCCTGCTTCTCGTCATCCATGCGGCGCCCGAGCAGGACGATAAGCTCCGCCTCCGGTACCGCCTGCATCTCATCGAGGCTGAGGTAGGACGGGAACTGTGCCGTAACACGCAGAGAGAGGAGGGAGAGCAGACGCCGCAGCTCGCGCACATATGCTCCATGCACGCCGCCGCAGTCACCAAGCAGGACAACCGTGCCCTCCCTGCGCTCGGCGGGCTGCATGAAACGGTCGACAAGCGCCCTCGCGGCATCGAGATAGCCCGCATAGTACTCGCCGTCGAGAAATCCATGCGCCGACACCGCCGTGATGGGCAGCCCGAGCTCCGCCTCCATCTCCTCGGCAATTGCCTTCGTATCATCGCCGATCACGCCGCTGACGCAGGAGTTTGCAATAAAGACCGCCTGCGGACGGTATTTGTCCACGGCAAAGCGGATGCATTCGCGCAGCCGCTCCTCCCCGCCGAAGATTGCCTCGCTCTCCCCGAGCCCGCTCGTCAGGAGCGGCACGGGCGAGAGACGCACGGATGTCCCCGCCGCAGTCAGGCGGTGAAAGCTGCTCACGTCCATGCCGTGTGCGATGTGAGCGCACGGGCGCGGACTGTGGAAGATGACGACAGCGCCGCGCACAAAGGACAGCGCGCGCCAGACGCCCGGCATGCTGCAGCTGCAGTTTGTGCGGCGTATGCCGACGCGCTTAACCTCAATTCCCATAGCGCTCCACCAGTTCCTCGAGCTCCTCGAACTCCATCGGCGTCGGCACGGTCAGCATCTCATTCGTATCGATTGCCTGTGCGAGCGCGACATAGTGCTGCGCCTGTTCCGACTCCGGCGCGTAGGCGATAAGCGTCTGCCGATGAATCTCCGCCTCGTGCACGCTGCGCGAACGCGGAATATAGGCGATGAGCTGCGTGCCAATGCGCGCGGCAAAGGCGGTGAGGAGTTCCTGCTCGCGCAACACGTCCCGCCCGTTGCCGATGATGCCGCCGAGCTTCACCGCCCCGCGCGCAGCAAAGCGCTGCACGCCCTTTGCGATATTGTTCGCCGCATAGAGTGACATGAGCTCCCCTGAGGAGACAATGTAGATCTCCGAGGCATAGCCCTCGCGGATCGGTACGGCAAAGCCGCCGCAGACCACATCACCGAGGACATCGTAGAGCACGACATCGAGATCGTCAAAGGCGTGCAGTGCCTTCAGCCGCTCGAGTGCCACGATGATGCCGCGCCCCGCACAGCCGACACCCGGATCGGGGCCGCCCGCCTCGATGCAGCGGATGCCGTTCCATCCCTCGTGCACGAGGTCGTCCAAGGTAAGCCCCGCCCCCTTTTTCTCGCGCTCAAGGTCGAGGATCGTGGAGGGCGCAATGCGCCCGAGCAGGAGCCGCGTCGAGTCGTTCTTCGGATCGCAGCCGATCTGACAGACGCGCCGCCCCATGCGCGAGAATGCGGCGGACACATTCGCCGCCGTGGTGGACTTGCCGATGCCGCCCTTGCCGTAGAACGCAATTTTCTTCATTGTATCACCTTATTCCACGGCGGTGAGGAACTCGTGCCGCGACTGCCGAAACGCGTCGCCGTAGAGAATCCACGCCGTCTCCTGAATACCATACACAATGTTCTGCGAGAGATTGTAGACGTAGCGCGCCCACGGATGCCCGATCTGCCGCTCCCGCACGGCAGCCATCTGCGCGAGCGAGGGGTCCTCAAGATACTGCCGTCCGTAGTTCTCCTCGTTCGTCGCCCCGTCCTCGTAGCTCGGGAAAAAGAGGTAGTCCGGATTCGCCGCGACGAGCTGCTCCTTCGTCATCTCCTGCCCCATGCGGTTGCCCGCCGCAGCCTTGGCATTGATCGAATCCGTGTAGCGGCAGAGCTCGTCGAATGTGCAGCCCGCGCCGCCGTAGTTCACCATGATTGAGATGAGCGCAATGCTCTTGTGCTTCTTCTCCTCGGGCACATCCGCCACCTTTGCCCGAATCTCCGCGAGCTTTTCCTCCATCATGCCGATGAGCTTCTCCCCGCGCTCGGGTTCTCCGACCGCTGCCGCAAAGAGGCGAATGTTGCCGTGAATATCCTCCATCGTCGCAGCGGACTTGCAGACGAGAACGGGCACGTTCAGCTCGCGGATCGCGTCAATGTTCTCGCGCGGCATCCACGGCGTCACGACGACAAGATCGGGACGCAGCGCTGCAATCTGCTCGACGGACGGGCTGCGGACGATGACCGTCGGAATCCTTTCGCGCACCCACGGGATATTCGTATGCTCCGTATCGGCGAGCGACTCATTGATCGCAGCCATGCGCTCCGGCTCGACGAGGCCGAGCATCAGCTCGTCCGTGCCTGCACTGACCGTCAGGATGCGCTGCGGCTTGTGCGGGATTTTGACGACCGTGCCCTCCACATCCGTGACCTCGTAGCCGCCCGCCTGATTCCGGGAGAGGTCAATGCAGCCGCTGAGAAGCAGGATGGAAAGGAGCGCCGCAAGAAAAGCGGTGCATATCGTGTTTATCTTCATTGTGCGCCCTCCGCCCGTTCTTCGAGATCGCCTTCGATGGAGAGATAGAGGCTGCGCAGCTCCGCGAGCGTTTCCTCGGAGGCATTCCACAACCCGCGCTGCTGCGCCTCGAGCAGAGTCTCCGCCATGCGGTGAAGCGCCCACGGATTGACATCCTGCATCCACTCCTGCATCCCCGCGTCGAGCACGTATTTGCGTGCATAGCCCTCGTACATCCAGTCCTTCATCACGGCGCTTGTCGCGTCCCATTGATAGCTGTGCGCGAGGTAGTTCGCGAGGTCAGAGGCACCCTTGTAGCCGTGCGACTTCATCCCCTCGATGAACTTCGGATTCATTGCCTCTCCACGAAAGAGGCGCGCCGCCTCCTCGTCCACGCTGCGCAGCACAATGCGCTGACGATCACTCGAGTCGCCCGTGTAGGAGCGCGGCGCCTTGCCCGTCAGCGCTCGCACGGTTGCAATCATGCCGCCGTGGTACGCGTTGTAGTCGTCCGAGCTGAACATATGCGTCTCGCGCGTGTCCTCGTTCTTCACCGTGACATCGAGCCCCGACATCCGCCGCTGAAAAACCTCGGGATCGTAGCCGCGCGCGAGGCCGTCGCCGCCGTATGCCGTGCCGGAAAAGCGCGTATAGACCGCCGCCAGATCATCCAGCGTCTTCCATGCCTTTGACTCGAGGAGATCGCCGATGCCCGCACCGTATGCACCCGGCGGATCGCCAAAGATGCGCACGGAGGCACGCGCCCACGCACTCTCCCGTGCCTCGCCCTGCTCCTCGAGCCATGTGGCATCTGCAAGAACGTGCTTGCGCACATAGTTCTCCTCATCGCTCTCGTCGAGATCGCGCACCATGCGCACCGCCTCATCGACCCAATGCACGGCATTCGGAACAGCATCGCGGAACAGCCCGCTGATACGTGCCGTCACGTCGATACGCGGGTGTTTCAGCTCTGCGAGCGGGATGATCTCGAGCCCCGCGACGCGCTGCGAGGGACGACGCCAGACGGGGCGCACGCCCATGAGATAGAAGAGCTCGGCGATGCACTGCCCGTGACTGCGCATATTCGAGCCCGCCCAGAAGACGATGCCGACCGCCTCGGGGTAACGCCCCTCGTCGCTGATATACTGCTCGATGAGGGCGTCGCCCAGCTGCCGTCCATACTCCCATGCGGCAGGTGTCGGCATGCAACGCGGGTCAAGCCCGTAGAAATTCCGCCCCGTCGGCAGCACGTCGGTGCCGTTTGTGGTTGGTGCACCCGCAGGGCTCGGCTCGATGTACTTGCCTGTGAGCGCGCGCAGCGTTCCCGTGATCTCCTGCTCCGTTTTCTGCAGACGTGGAACGATGTTCTCTGTAATCTCACGCAGCGCATGCGAAAACGCCGCACGGCTCTCCGCCGGAGCAGCAGCGATAACGGGCAGCGCCATCGCCGCCTCCGCAGCCTCCGCCGTATAGTCTCGCTCCGCTAGAAAGGCAATGATCGCCCGCATCTCCGATTCGACCGCATCGAGCTTCCTTCCGTAGGTCATGCCGTCCGCCGTCATGCGCTCGCTGTGCGTCAGCAGCTCCTCATAGTCATAGCCCGCCTGTGCAGCGATGAGGCGCACGAGCGAGGCCTCCCCGCCGTGCTCCATGCGAACGAGCGCGCACACGAAGTTGATGAGGCGCTCGCCCTCGGGCGCACGTCCGAGGATGTGCAGACCCGTGCGGATCTGCATGTTCTTGATGTCCGTCACATAGTTGTGAAGCGTGGCAGCGTAATCGGAGAAGTCCTTCCCTTCCTCGATCTCGTCCTCGAAATGACAGGCGGCCGCCTTCTCGCGCACAAGTGTCTCTGCCGCCTCGATATTGTCGGGCTGGGACGCGCGGAAGTGGACGTACTCATCAAGCGCCTGTTCCAGCTCCCCGAGTTCCTCAAAGCCGCCCGCCAGCTCCATCGGCGGCGAGAGGTGGCTGATGAGGCACGCCGCCCCGCGCCGCTTTGCCTGAATCCCCTCCCCGACAATCGTGATCCAGTAGGGATAGATGTCGGGCAGATCGCCAAGCGACACATCGGGATAGCACGCATTCGAGAGCCCCGTCCCCTTGCCCGGCAGCCACTCGAGAGAGCCATGCGTCCCGACGTGGATGACAGCGTCCGCCCGCCAGATATCGCGCAGCCAGTGATAGTACCCGATATAGTGATGCGTGGGCGCAGCATCAGGCGAGTGGAGGAGCTTGCCGGGGTCTTCGCCGAAGCCGCGCGGCGGCTGCACCGTGATGAAGAGATTGCCGTTCAGCGTGCCGGGGATGAGGAGCGTTCCGTCGTAGTTGAATACATCGCCGGGCGCATCCCCCCAGTCCTTTTCGAGCTGTGCGCGCACCCTGTCGGGCAGCTCTTTGAAAAATGCGCGATACTGCTCCGCCGTCAGATGTCCGTCGGCATCTCTTGCCTGCTGTGCACTCATAAAGCGGCGGTCGTTCGTCGCGTGATCCGTCAGCAGCTTCATAAAAGCCTTGCTGCTCTCGGGAATCTCGTCGATCACATAGCCCGCCGCCCGCATCGCCGTCAGCAGGCGGAGCACGCTCTCGGGCGAGTCGAGCCCCGCCGCGCTGCCGATGTTCGCATTCGTCAGCGGATAGTTATGAAAGACGACGGCGATTTTCTTCTCCGCATTCGATTTTCGGCGCAGCGCCGCCCATTTCCGCGCCTTTGCCGCAATCCGTGCCATGCGCTCCTCAAGCGAGACATAACAGACCTCTCCGCTCTCGTCGCGCACCTTCGCCGCAAGCGGGACTGCGTGAATCACGCCGTCGAACTCGGGCATTGCGACGCTCATCGAGACCTCCATCGGGTCGAGCCCTGCGGGAGAGCGCTCCCACTCCTCCTTCGGCGCGAGCACCGTATACGCCTCGAGTATGGGGACACCGAGTTCGCAGAGATCCTCGATGCGCGTACCACCTGCCTTGATGGAGAACTTCATCGTGCTGACGATCACGTCGACAATGCACTGCCCGCGTGGGCAGAAATATTTCTCGATCGCCTCCATCAGCGTCGGAGACTCCACGCGCTCGTCCCGATACGAGTTCGAGAAGACGACGATTGCATTCATCCCCGCCGCCTCGATGGCGCGCACGAGTGCCGCATGATAGGTAAAATCCCCCGTAATCCACTCCGAACGGTAGAAGATCACGCCGACGGTCGGGCGCTCCGCATCATAGTGCGCGGCGAGATAGCCCGCCGCATCCTCGGGGTCACCCATCCAGTCCGGATGATAGATGCCGTTCCATGCGAGCGCAGCTGGCGGCTCCGCATGCACAGGGAGACGTCCGAACTCAGCGCCGAGCCAGAGGAAGAGGTTCCGCATATTCTCCTCGCCGTCATAGCGAAAATACGCCCATGCCGTCTGAATCTGCTCCTCGGAGAAGCCGCAGCTCACCTTATCATGCTCTGCATTGTCCACGACGATCAGATGCGGAATGCGGCGCTGCTGAAGGAAGTGCGAAGCCTTTTTCAAAAAGGCATTGTCCAGCCCCGTCCCCATCCAGAGGAAGAGATGCAGATCCG
>NZ_ALKG01000035.1 GCF_000286455.1 Selenomonas sp. FOBRC6 | reverse complement strand
TGGAATGGCAATCTGCTGATACTTTACACCTTCCTCAAGAACAGCAATCCTGCCCGTGTTCATCGTGCCGCCGTAAACGGCGTGCCAACTCTCACGGAGCTTCGACGGGTCTTTGAGGACACCCGGATGTTCGAGTACGCCACCCGGACGCGCTCCGTTCTTGAAGAATGCCGCACCGTATTCCTCCGTTGCAAGCGCGATCCCGATGGCGTTCTTTGCCATAGCGATTGGACTGTAGCCAACCAGACCATCGAAGCCGAGTCCCGGAATGTGAAGCACATCCTCAGGGCGCAGACGAATCTGCCCCTTGTCCGCAAAATTCGGATTCTCCTCCGTGCTTCGCGTATAGGTGTAGTAGAGTTCCCCCGTGCGGCTGTCACGGCTGACCTCCATCTTGTCTGGGAGCAGAGGATAAAGTCCGAGAACACGCCCCCTGCCATCCCGCAAAATTTGTGCGTAAGCATTCCCCCACAGAAGAAGGTGACTCATCATTGTTTCGCGAAATATAAAGGAGGTCATCTCGGGATTCGGCGCATCATGGAGCAGGAAGTACAACGGATGCTCCGGCACGCGCTCCTTGCCCTGTCCTTTGTAGATGTAGACGTGAAGCGGCAGTCCCGCGATGGATTCGGCGAGAATACGCACACAGGCATAGACCGCCGTTGTCTGCATTGCCGTCCGTTCGTTGACCGCCTTGCCCGCCGCCGTCTGCCCAAACAAAAAGGACAAGCCGCCAAGATGATTCTTGGGCTTGTCCCGCGAACGGAAGAGTTTGCTGAATAGGTTCATGGAAACCTCCATTTCAAAAGATGATAGCAGAAGCGCCGCCCTTCCGAGCGGCGCTCCCTCATTTCGGTTTAGAAGTTTTCGATGCAGGAAAGCTCCATGCTGTTGATTGCGGCTGTGAATCTTGCCCCCCGCGCAATCTCGTCGGCGGCTTTCAAAAGTTCCTCCGGCGTTGGATTTCCGCCCATCTGGCAAATGCCGGCGTTGGCTTTGATGTCCCAGAAAACCTTGCGGGCTTCCCAATCCGTCTTGTCACAATCCCTCTCTTTGCGAACCTCGATGCGGATGTAGCTGTCGTGGTTGCTCTCGTTTACCCAGCCCATCGTGTTTTCCTGCATCTTGAGTCCGTACTCGGCAGCCTTGCTCTCGATGATCTTGGCGATTTCCTGCTTGTTCATTTTCTTTTCCTCCGTTTCTTGGTTCTTCGGTTTTCCCTTTCGGTATGTGTATATTCCCGTACTATCACAGAAATAGCAAGGCCATATGTGCGTATACAATCGCCCTAAAATGCCCATATGCCGCGACTCTCGTACACCGATTCCGACGTATCATTCCCACAGCGGATCGCACGATCCAGTGCCATGATGAGCGCAATTACACCGTCGATTCTCTCCGTGGACTTCTCCTTGTCCGCCTTGATGTTGCCCGCAGGATCGGTGCGAATGAAGATGTTGTCTGCCATCCAGCGCAGGACGGGATGCCCGCCGTGCGCTATTTTCTTTTCCAAGGTCAGCTTCATTAGCTCCTTCGTCGGCGGACTCATATCCTTGAAGCCCTGCCCGAAAGGGACGACGGTGAAGCCCATTCCTTCGAGGTTCTGCACCATCTGCACTGCGCCCCATCGGTCAAAGGCAATCTCTCGGATGTTGTATTTCTCGCCCAGTTTCTCAATGAACGCCTCGATGAATCCGTAGTGAACCACATTCCCCTCTGTGGTCATAAGAAAGCCCTGCTTCTTCCACACGTCATACGGAACGTGATCGCGCCGCACACGCAGGTCGATATTCTCCTCGGGAATCCAGAAGTACGGAAGCACGGCAAACGGCTCATCTTCCTCCGTCGGAGGGAACACGAGGACAAATGCCGTAATGTCCATCGTCGAGGAAAGGTCAAGACCGCCGTAGCAGACACGACCATCCAAGGACTCAGCGTCAACAGGAGCGGCACACGCATCCCACTTGTCCATCGGCATCCACCGTACGGACTGCTTCACCCATTGATTCAGACGAAGCTGTCGGAAGCTGTTCTCCTCGGCGGGATTCTGCCGTGCCGAATCGCAAGCCGCCTGTACCTTGTCGATGCCGACCGTGATACCGAGGGACGGATTCGACCGCTTCCAGACCTCCGGGTCTGTCCAGTCCTCATCCTCCTTCGCTCCGTAGATCACGGGATAGAAGGTCGGATCAATCTTTCGCCCTTCCAGAATATCTTTCGCTTTCTGGTGCGTCTCGTAACAGATGGACTGCGTATCCGTCCCCGCTGTGGTAATGAGGAAGTAGAGCGGCTGCATACGCGCATCGCCCGAGCCTTTTGTCATAACGTCAAAGAGCTTGCGGTTCGGCTGCGTGTGGAGTTCGTCGAACACAACGCCGTGAATATTGAACCCATGCTTCGAGTATGCCTCTGCAGATAAGACTTGGTAGAAGCTGTTCGTCGGCAGATACACCATGCGCTTCTGGGAGGCGAGAATCTTCACTCGCTTGCTGAGTGCGGGACACATACGCACCATGTCGGCTGCGACCTCGAACACGATGCTCGCCTGTTGACGGTCGGCAGCGCAGCCATACACCTCGGCGCGTTCCTCGCCATCGCCGCAGCAAAGAAGCAGTGCAACGGCGGCAGCGAGTTCACTGTTGTGGGTTGGAATGAAGGACTCCCCTACAAGATAGCAATGACTGGCACTGTCCACCTGAATGCACTGCATGGGGACTCTCTCTGAGAGCGGCACAATGTCTGCCAAATAATGAAAACAGGAGCGAGCAACGGGCAGGTTTCTTTCCTCGATCTGCAGCGTCTTTGCCGCAGGGATTCGGATGATGGAGCGCCGTGCCTCCTTTCCGTTATCCCGATATTTTTCTCTGTACCTCATCGTTCGGCTATAGATTTCACCCGTTGTCCAAAGGACGGATCGCGGCTCGCCGATGATGTAATCCACATTCCAGAGATGCCGCTCTCCTGCCACGATGGAAGAACCGTCGCGGAAGGTCAGCCGATAGGCTTGCTCCGTATCATCCACATCGCTCTTGGCGACAACACGGCAGGGCTGTCCATTTTCATCAAAAACGGTATCTCCTACGCGAATGTCACCCATTGTGGTAAATCCGCTCGGTGTGGGGATTTTCGTGTCAAGAGCAAGCTGTTTTCCCTGTTTCTTGGGAATCTCAACATACGCCGTGTTGAACTGGCGATACCCATTCGGCTTCAAAATTCCGAAAATGTCTCGGATAATGCGTTCCTGCCAGTCGATGAGTCCAAAGGGCTTTCCTGCCCACGTCCCCTTCGTATGGCATAGGCACTCGATGAATCCCACAGCGTAGTCCGCAGCGGCTTTGTCATAATGCGCGTTCTCTGCCATAAACTTTGTCGGCTTGTAGTCCGTCAGTTTCCGCAAGCAATCACCCCCATCAAAAAAAGCCGCTGTCAGCGACTCAAAAACACAGAAACGAGAAGCAGCCCCGAAGGGCTGTTTTGCCTCTTGGAGCAGCTTAGATGCGCTTCATGCACCAAGCCATCGCGTGCCCGCCGTCCTCGAAAAGCTCCGTGGCGGCTTCAACGAGGTTCAGGCGGCATTCGATGTCCGCGAAGCCTGTCTCCTCCGGCGTTTCGACCATCTCGTAGACGGCTGCGTGGAATCCCCAGCATTCCATCCCGACGACAAGGATCTGCTCGCCGTAGCGCAGGATCGCGCCGCTCGTCCCAAACCGCAACTCATCGAGGTGCTCCATCGTGGTGGTCTTCGGCCATCTTGCTTCTGCGTTCTTCATTTTGTGTTCCTCGCTTTCTGTGTGTAGGTTGTTCCCTTTTCCATGTGTATATATCACTCTAAACGAGGAATATAGCAAGTCATATTTCGGATAAACCACACTTATTTTTCGAGAGAAACACAGCCCCGAAAGGCTGTGCTGAATCGCCGAACCTATCGGCTATTTTTCACCCGTGAGGATAAAGCGTACATACGCCGCACGATCTCTCTCGATGAAGCAGATGAGTTCGTAGAATTCCATCTTAAATGCCATCCTCTGAACAGCGGGAATGTCGAACATATTCACCCGCCCGGAGTCGCGGATGTCCATGATCTGTGCGAAAACCTTCTCGTTCATGACTGACCGCCTTTCTCTGCGATGCGGAAGGAGTCCACACCGGGGATCAGACTCAGTGACGATCCTGTCTCCCATCGAACGAGAATCTGCCCCGCGTCATCAACGCCCATGACCTCGCCCATCGTTCCTGTCGGTGGGGCTTGCGGATCGTCCATGCCGAGGAGTTCCACCTTTGTCCCGCGTGGGTACTGCCGCTGAAGTACAGCGATCTGCTCCCTACTCGGAAAATGCATAACGCTCATCTCCTTTCCGATGTCCGCTCTTGAATGCGCTGCTGCCCGTGAGATTCTGCAGGAGAATCTTGCGCGACTCTTTGTAGGCATTTCCGATCATGCCAAGACGCAGGAGGAAGCAGCGGAATGCGTATCTCTCGTTGTCCACGATCTTCTCCTTCGCCGTGACGCGCTTCTGTGTCCGCGCCATCAGGCAGAGCTTGCTGATGAACTCGGCATACGCCTTTGCCGTCTCGTCGGTGATCGTCCCGTGCAGCCATGCAAAGGTGATGCGGTCGCCCTCTAGCGTGTAGGTCGCTTCTCGGATGCCAAAGGCATGGCGAATGAGCCGCCCCTTACTCAGAAGGAGTGCATCCAGATTGTTCAGTGCGGTCTCCGTGAAGAGACT
This sequence comes from Selenomonas sp. FOBRC6, assembly GCF_000286455.1. Taxonomy (GTDB): domain Bacteria; phylum Bacillota; class Negativicutes; order Selenomonadales; family Selenomonadaceae; genus Centipeda. The sequence continues at coordinate 4,580 of NZ_ALKG01000035.1, read as the reverse complement.
GCGCGGGAGGCTGATGGAAAGGCTGTCCTCGGAGGAGTCAGCTTCTGCATCTGCCGTTTCCGTCGGGGTGGAATCGTTCTGCGCCGTGTCCGCGCAGGAGGGCTCGTTTTCCCCATCCTCGGACGTAAAGCCCGCCTCGCGCAGTGCCGTCCGCACACGCGCCACCGTCGCTTCGTCAGCCCCATCGTCGAAGCAAAGGCTGCCGTCCTTCGTGATCTCAAATGCGCCGACCTTGTAGGAAAAGCTCGGTGCGGCGCAGTAGACGGGCTTTTCGCTGACTGCCTTGCCGACCGCCGCGACCATCGCCTTGCGCTCTTCCTTTTGGATGTTGTAATTGACCTTCATGGTGATTACCCCCTTCATGTACTTTGGTCATTACATACATGCCTCTGGTCGGAGTAATTAGCAAGCGGATTCTGTTGTATACACCGAATGTTCGAAGTGTGTTATTCCTGTAAGGACGTAGAATACACAGGGAAGTGCGACACCGTTCCCCCACATCTTGTACTCTGCTGCATCCGAATGTGGATTCTTGAGCCATCTGCGAATCTGAGCATTGGTCTTGGGCTTCTTGCCGCCCGTGATCTTTCGGTGCGTCTCAAAGACCTCACGCCAGAATGACATTTCTTCCTCGCTCGGTTCATCCGTCCCAAGTCCCGCGCACCATCCGTCGGGAAAGCCCTGCAAGCGTCCGCACTCGGTCGGTGTCAGTCTGCGGACGGCATAGACGGGCTGATTCACGACCATCGGGTCTTTATAATCCCGTGCCATGAGCGTCGGGCATTTCTCCTTTGCAAAATGAGAGTGGCAGCCCGTGGTCATGGCATAGACCGCATGACGGTCGGCAGTGTTGAGCGTAAAACTCACATTCTCTGCGATACCGCTTCCCTGCGGGCCGTTCTTCTCCTGCCGCCCGATCATCGAGCCTTGGATGGAGACAACGGCAACACCGCCCTGACAACATGAGGGATTCCCACCGCTCTGATCAATCGTCCGCGCCGTCTCGGTTTCATATATCCCGGAGTGCGGATTGCTTGATTTCATGGCATTGGACTGGAACGAGGAGATGCCGTATGCCTGTACGTCCTTCAATACAAGCGGCTGATTATTCCCGCCCGTGCCGTAATGGCGAAGCACGGTCGGACAGATTTCCAGAGGACCGTTGTACCGCGCATCCGAGCCGTGTGACTCGAATACGGCGGGAACGGTTTCGGCACGCAGCGTCGGAGACTTCTCCTCCGCATAGCCGATGCTGCGGCTCTGTGCAGAATGCTCGGTACAGAAACCTGCACTTATCCGCCCGCTTGGCGTTCCAGTGCCATCCGTAAACTCTCGGGCAATGCCTTGCCACGCAGCGAAGCACGGCGCAAGATCCCGACGCATGCTTTCGGTGTCAAATAGTATCTCTCCGGCACTTGATCCTCCAAAATCTGCGACAAGGTAGATTCTGCGCCGACGCTGTGGAACTCCCCAGCCCTGTGCGTCCATGAGGCGGTAAGCAATGCTCCATCCGTCTCCCAGAAGAATGTCGGCATACGCCCATCCACCCTTTTGAGGCAAAGGCACCTCGGGTGCTTCCGGCTCTTTGAGGTGGACGATCTCCGTAAGGACGGATTGGAAGTCCCGTCCCCCGGAACTCGAGAACGCGCCCGCAACATTCTCCCAGACGATGAATCTCGGATATTTTCCATGTGTTGCACACCTCATTTCCCACACGATACGAATTGCCTCAAAGAACAATATGGACTCCTGCCCATGCAGCCCTTCCCTCCGTCCTGCGATGCTGAGATTCGTGCAGGGCGATCCGAAGGTGATGATGTCCACAGGCTCGATCTCATCGCCATGAATCCGATGGATGTCTCCAAGATGCTTGACGGAGGGAAGCCGCTTCGTGGTAACGCGAATCGGGAACGGCTCAACCTCCGATGCCCACTTCGGTTCTATCCCCGTAAGAACTGCCCCAAGTGTAAAGCCCCCGCTCCCGTCAAACAGACTGCCAAGCGTCATCATTTCACAGAATGAGGGGAAGTCATGCGCTCGAGCATCTTGCCCGTCATCCAGATCGCGCCGTCGATGACGAGCGGTAGGAAGATGCGGTCACGGAATCTGCACCATCCCGTCTCCTTCTCGGCACTCTCCTTCAGCGCCGCAGTATAGGCGGCAGACACCTCACGCGCCGCCGGGAGTCCCTTCTCGTGCATCCAGAGAACAGTTGCTTCCTTCGCTTCCGTCCGTACAAAATCCCCCACATGATTCTTCAGTTCGTTTTGAATGTGTTCCAGTTTCATCTTCAACACTCTCCTTCATAGTCCGTTACCCCACGCGCAATGGCACGGGCAAATTCATCCTGCTGCGTCCCAAGAAGCTCTGCATCGCCCTCATGGTCGATAAATGCAAGCTCCACGAGTACGGCGACCGCATCCGTGTTGCTTAGAACGTACAGCCCGTTGACACCGGGCTTTGCCCCCTTTGTGCCGCGATCTGTAGTCCCCAATGACGTGACAATCTGGTTCTGAATGCAGCTTGCCAAGGTCTCCCCTGCGCCGCTTCCGTAGAAGTGCCAGACCTCCGTTCCGTTTGCCGCGCCGTTACAGGCGTTGCAGTGGATGGAGATGAATACGTCCGCATCGCTGTTGTTGGAAGCCGAGACTACTTCATGGAGGCTATCAGATTGCAGACAGCCGACCACCTCGACACCTGCGGCAGCGAGATACCCCGCCACAAGGTCAGCGACATTCTTTGCAACGTCGCATTCCCGCAGCCCATACCCGCACGCGCCGGGGTCGGGATTGCCATCCGGTGCATGACCCGGATTCAAAAACACACGCATTATGCTTCCTCCTTTAGCACATCCGCATACGGAATGCGCTCACCATCACGTTCCAAAAACACATCTTCGGCATTCCTTTCTCTGCTCTGGATGTACCGTTCGACCGCCACATCCACGAATTTCGGCTCAAGCTCCACGCCGTAGCAGATACGGTTCAACTGCTCACAGGCAATCAGCGTCGAAGCCGAGCCGAGGAAGCCGTCGAGTACGATGCCGTTCGTCTGCGTACACTGCTTGATGAGATATGCGATAAGCGGCACGGGCTTCGAGGACGGATGTCCGCATCCGTCCTTCTTCGAGTCCTTGATACGGTCAAATGCAAAGACAGTGGTCTGCTTCTGATCGCCGTACCACCTGTGCCGTCCGTCCTTCCTCCATCCCCAGATAATCGGCTCGTGGATGTACTTCCAATCCGTCCGTGTGAGGACGAGGCGGTCTTTCTTCCACACTAGACCTGCGCCAACTTTAAAGCCCGCATCTTCATAGGCGTCATGAAAGATGCGGGCTTTTGCTGTTGCGTAGAATACATAGATGGAAGCGTCCGTCGCCATTGCCGAGTGGAAGGCGGTAAAGGCGGATTTAAGTAACTCGTAGGCATCCTTGTCATTCAGATCGTCATTCTTGATTTTCCCCGACGTGCTTTCCAGTGCCACAAAATACGGCGGGTCCGTGCAGACAAGATTGACCTTCTCGCCGCCAAGCAAACGCTCGTATGTCTCCGGTAGAGTGGAATCTCCGCAGATGACACGGTGCTTGCCAAGATGCCAGACATCGCCTGACTGGGCGACACACGGCTTTTCCAGTTCTGCCTCCACATCAAAGTCATCTTCCTGCGCTTCACCATCATCCAGTGAGAGCAGGTCGGTAATCTCCGCTTCGTCAAAGCCCGTGAGTGAGATGTCAAAGTCCATACCCTGCAAGGCTTCCATCTCGACGCGCAGCATATCTTCATCCCATCCTGCGTCAAGCGCGAAACGGTTGTCCGCAAGGATGTATGCCTTCTTCTGTGCCTCCGTCAGATGATCGACAAATACGCACGGAACGCTCTCCATCCCCTCTGCCCGCGCAGCCATAACGCGCCCGTGTCCTGCGAGGATTCCATAGTCCTTGTCGATAATGACGGGACTGACGAATCCGAACTCCCGCAGACTGCCGCGCAGCTTGTTGATCTGCTCGGGCGAATGTGTTCGTGCGTTATTGGCATACGGAACGAGTTTACTGATCGGAACGAGCTTCATCTCCGATGTTGTTTTGTTCAAATGACTTCCCTCCTTACTTTCTCGAACGCAGCAGCCGCTCCATCCGATCCTCCTGCGGCGAACCGCTAAACGTGGTGGTGCAGTTCTGCTTTACGATGTCAAATATCTCATACCAGAGCAAATTGGACTGCTTCTGGAATGCCTGTCCCATCTGGACGAAGGGGCTTGCTATTGCCCCTCCGGTGGTCGGATGCTTGCCGATGAGCCCGTATTGACTCATTGCCTCCTCGCATTGGATGAAACGGGCAAATGCCTGCGCGTAGCTTTCAATGAGCCGTGGATTCACAAGCCGCTCACAGCCGCGCTCCTTGAGCCATAGCCATGTCTCGCGGAAAATCTCATCCGCGCCGAGCGGCTTTCCGTTCCGCTGTCGCGCAGACAGGAATTCGCTCGGGGTTGGCATCTCCTCGCCGTAGAGGTCGGCGGCATCCACAAGGTCTGCACCGTCCAGTTCCGTCATCGGGAACTCCATGATGTGCGCCGTGCGCCCG
>NZ_ALKG01000034.1 GCF_000286455.1 Selenomonas sp. FOBRC6 | reverse complement strand
ACCGCTTGCGTAACGAGGCGTTTGCGTGGAGCTCGTATAGCTATGTGATACAGCAAGCGAATAACACAAAGATAACATACCTTATGTGATAAAATCAAAAGGAAATCATTACGTGAACAGCACTACAGATTATGATATTATCGTGATTGGCGCAGGTCATGCGGGCGTCGAGGCGGCGCTTGCGGCGGCACGCATGGGACAGCGCACCCTCATCGTCACACTCTCGCTGGACAACATCGCGATGATGCCGTGCAATCCCTCCGTCGGCGGCCCCGGCAAGAGCCACCTCGTCCGCGAGATCGACGCGCTCGGCGGTGAGATGGGGATCGCGGCGGACAGGGCGAGCATCCAGCGTCGCCTCCTCAACACAGGCAAGGGTCCCGCCGTCCATTCCCTCCGCATGCAGTCGGACAAATTCCTCTATCAGCGGATTATGAAGGAGACCGTTGAGAACACGGCGAACCTCGATGTGCGCCAGCTGCTCGTCACGCAGCTCCTCACAGAGGAGGATGCAGAGGGAACGCGCGTCACGGGCATCCTCTGCGAAACGGGGGAACGCCTCACGGCGCACGCCGTCATCCTTGCAACGGGCACGTATCTGCGCGGGCGCATCATCCTCGGCGAGACCATCTACGACAGCGGCCCGAACGGACAGCGTCCTGCAATGGCACTCTCGGATTCGCTGCGCGCACTCGGACTGCGCCTCATGCGGTTCAAGACAGGCACACCCGCGCGCGTCGACCGCCGCACGCTCGACCTCACAAAGGCCAGTGTGCAGGAGGGCGATCCCGCCGCGCCCGCCTTCTCCTTTCTGACCACGGAGATGCCCACGGAGCAGACGCCCTGCTACCTCACCTACACGAACGAGGCGACACACGCCGTCATCCGCGCAAATCTCCATCGCGCGCCCATGGCGAACGGTGTCATCGAGGGCACGGGGCCACGCTACTGCCCCTCCGTCGAGACGAAGATTGCGCGTTTTCCGGACAAGGAGCGGCATCAGCTCTTCCTTGAGCCCGAGGGGTTGCATACGAATGAGATCTACGTGCAGGGCATGTCGACGAGCCTGCCGACCGACGTACAGGAGGCATTCCTCACGACCATTCCGGGGCTTGAGCATGCGCGCATCATGCGCCCCGGTTACGCCATCGAGTACGACTGCCTTGATCCCCTTCAGCTCGATGCGACACTCGCCGTCAAGCACATTGCGGGGCTCTACTCCGCAGGACAGGCAAACGGCACGAGCGGCTACGAGGAGGCGGCGGCGCAGGGACTCATCGCGGGCATCAACGCCGTTTGCGGAATCACGGGTCGGGAGCCGCTGATTCTGCGCCGCAGTGACGGCTACATCGGCGTCCTGATCGACGATCTTGTGACGAAGGGGACAGACGAGCCGTACCGTATGATGACGAGCCGCGCCGAGTACCGCCTCATCCTCAGGCAGGACAACGCCGATCTGCGCCTCACGCCCATCGGCCGCGCCGTCGGACTCGTCAGCGACACGCGTTGGGCGCGCTTCACGGAAAAGCGGGACGCCATCGAGCACGCCGTGCAGCAGCTCAAGGAGACGCAGGTAAACCCCTCCGCCGAGACCGAGGCACGCCTCGCAGAGGCAGGGCTGTCTCCGCTGCGCGTCCCCATGACGCTCTTTGCCCTGCTCGCACGTGAGGGGGACTATGCGCAGCTTGCCGCCCTCTTCGACCTGCCCGCGCTCGCAGACGATGTGAGGGAAGAGGTCGAGATAATGGCGCGCTATGACGGCTACATCCGCAAACAGGAGGAACAGATCGCGCGCATGGAACGCCTCGAGAGCCGCCGCATTCCCGACGGGCTCGACTACAGCGCTATCACGAGTCTGCGCCTCGAGGCGGCGGAGAAACTCGCCGCCATCCGCCCGCGCTCCATCGGACAGGCGGCGCGCATCAGCGGCGTCTCCCCCGCCGACATCTCCGTCCTGCTCGTATATCTGGAGAAGGAGCGGCGGACACAATAATCTCAGCATATGAAAAGCACCTGCCTTTGTAGGACAGGTGCTTTTTTGTTGTCCCATGCCGCACGCAGCATTCTATGTGTTGGGACCTTCTTGAGGTCATGGGGATCCGCTCCACGGAGTTTCAATGCCGCACGCAGCATTCTATGCGTTGGGACTCTGTCGTCCCCAGCCCTTGTCCCATCTGGGCTGAGAAGCCGTTTTGGAAAGTCGTCCATTTTTCGCGCTGATTTTGCTGCCGAAACGCGCTCTCCGAACGGAAAATCGCGTGGCAGATCGCCTCTACTCCTTGTGCGGCGCGGGCTGCGCCGTTTTGGAAAATCAGAGTGGTAGAATGCGGCTTGCGCGCCCCTATGGATCATTTTCCACTTTTTGCTTCGATCACGATTATAGCATAGATCTTTTCCTTTTTCAATGGGCGCTTCGTGCGGCATCTGTAACAGTTTACAGCAGCTCAATCAGCCGCGTGACGTCCTCCTCCTGCGTCGCCCAGCTCGTGGCGATGCGCATGACGGTCACATTGCCCTGCTTCTCCCAGAAGACCATGCCGACGTGCGCGGAGAGGTGGGCGAGCTGATCGGGACTCAGTGCGAGGAAGATCTGGTTCGTCGGCGCGTCGGAGGCGAGTGTATAGCCCTTCTCCGTGAGCGCCGCACGGATGCGGTCAGCCATGGCGATCGCGTGCGCGCCGCCGCGCTCATAGAGGCCGTTCGTGAAGAGGGTGTCGAACTGGATGCCGAGGACGCGTCCCTTCGCCAGCAGCGCGCCGCTTTGCTTGACGATGGTGAAGAAATGCGGCACGGTATCAGATTTCGGGAAGACGACCGCCTCGCCGAAGAGTGCACCGCACTTCGTCCCGCCGATGTAGAACGCATCGCAGAGGCGCGCGATGGCGGGGAGGGTCAGCTCGCTTACGGGACAGCCGAGGGCGTATGCGAGCCGCGCGCCGTCGAGGAAGAGCGGAATCCGATTTGCGCGGCAGATGACGCTGATGACCTCGAGCTCGTCCATCGTATAGAGCGTGCCGTACTCGGTCGGGTGCGAGATGTAGACCATGCCGGGGCGCACCATGTGATCGTGGTTTGCATCCTCGTGAAAGGAGCGCAAGCACTCCTCGATGGCGCGCGCGGTGAGCTTGCCGTCCGTGTGCGGGAGGGCGAGCACCTTGTGTCCGCCGCACTCGATTGCGCCCGCCTCGTGCACGGTGATATGCCCCGTATCGGCGGCAATGACGCCCTCGTAGGGGCGCAGCAGCGCCGAGATCACGATGCGGTTGACCTGCGTGCCGCCCGAGAGGAAGTGAATCTCTGCGTGCGGTGCGCGGCACGCCTTGCGGATCTTCTCCCGCGCCATATCACTGTACTCGTCCAGCCCGTAGCCTGCGGTCTGCTCCATGTTCGTCTCGATGAGGCGCTGCAGGATCTCCGGATGCGCGCCCTCCATATAGTCCGAGCCGAACGAAAGCATTTCATTCATCATATGTCCTCCCTTTGTATTCTTATAGTAGCGAAAAAGCCGTGCAAATTCAAGGGGTATCGTTAAGTATGCCGCTTTTTCTCCGATAGTAAAGGTAAAGGACAGCACTTTCATGCAGGAAGCGCGAAGGGAGGGACATGAATGGAGCTGGAGAAAATCTTTGGCAGCCGTGCCATTACGGCGAACGCGCCTGCAAAGACGAAGGCATCCAAGACAGAGGCAGTCGATGAGACATTCTCGCGGATGCTGCAAAATCTGAAAGAGTCGAAATCTGCGGATGCACGTGAGCGAGAGGAGGGCGATACCGTTATCACGCGCGTGCTCGCGGACGGCTCGGTCGTCACGCAGATCTATCAGGGGAATAAGCTCATCGCCCAGACGATGACGCGCGGCGCGCACCCCGAGCGCGGCAAGGCGGTCATCACCGAGCGCATCGAAAAGCTGAAGCCGAACACGCTCGAGGAGTCGGCGGATCCGCTGCTCGCGTCAAAGGCGGCACAGGCGTCCGTCGCAACGGCAGGGCTCGTCAGCGCGATGCTCTGATCGGCGCATGCGGCAGACAGAGAAAAGACCTCTCGCACCAGCTGCGGTGTGAGAGGTCTTTTCTGTCTCTATGAACGGAGACGTTAGAATCTCCAGTCCAGTCCTGCCTTGAAGGTGACGCCGCGCTGCTTGCCGGCCCAGCCCTCGACGCTGAGGTCGGCGGTGGCGCGCTTGCTGAGGTTCGCGCGGTAACCGAGCTCAAGGCTGCCCGAGAGACCCTTGAGCGAAGGGCTTGGCGTATCGTAGGAGAAGCCGCCCGTGTGGTAGGTCGCCCCCGCATCGCCCTTGAACTCGTACTGAAGGGAGGTACCGAGGATGAGTGCGCCGCTCCCCTGCGGGATCGTCCAACGTGCACCCGTGCGCACGCGGTGGCTGTCGACGGCGTGGAAGTCATAGCGGTCGCCGGTCGAGAGGGTTGCGCTCGCGCCGTTCTGATGCGTATAGAAGTAGCGCAGATAGAGCTCGCGCTCCGTTCCGTTTGCCGCCTTTGCCGTATGTCCGAGACCGAGATGTGCACCGACATAGTTCGCGTCCGTATCGTAGGAGGCGCGGCGTGTGATCCCGCCGACGGGAAGGTCTGCCTCGTAGTCCGTGCTCATGCGGCCAAGACGCAGGCTGCCCTCGTAGAAGACGCCGCCCTTCTTCTCCTGCTTGAGGAAGACGCCGCCGCCGACGTAGTGGGTATTCCCCTCGCCGTGCGTGCCGTCATCGAGATAGGAGTCGTAGCTGCCGCGCCCGTACTCGACGATGGGGCCGAAGAGGATGCGGTCATCGCCGCGCATGACCTCACGTGAGAAGCCGACGGCAAGGTTCATGCCTCGGACATTCACATGGGAGCCGGTCTCGTGGCGCAGGCTCGATCCGCCGACGGCAGCAAAGGGGGCGAATCTGCTCGCTCCTGCAGCCTCTGCCGAGGCACTCGTCATGCCGCCGCCCGCGATGAGATCGCCGCTCGCGCCGAGGAATGCGGCAGTCCCCGTCATGGTCTCAGCAAGGGACTTCGTGTTCTCATGCAGGACGAAGTTGTTATTGCCGGGGTTAGGATTCGGGTTCGGATTTGGATTCGGGTTGGGATTCGGATTCGGGTTGGGATTCGGGTTGGGATTCGGGTTCGGATTTGGGTTTGGGTTAGGGTTCGGATTTGGATTCGGATTCGGGTTCGGATTTGGATTCGGATTCGGATTCGGGTTCGGATTCGGGTTCGGATTTGGGTTTGGGTTAGGGTTCGGATTTGGATTCGGATTCGGGTTAGGATTCGGGTTAGGATTCGGGTTAGGATTCGGGTTCGGGTTCGGGTTTGGATTCGGATTTGGGTTAGGATTCGGATTTGGATTGGGATTCGGATTAGGATTCGGGTTCGGGTTCGGGTTCGGGTTCGGGTTTGGATTGGGATTGGGATTGGGATTCGGGTTAGGATTCGGGTTGGGGTTCGGATTTGGATTCGGGTTTGGGTTAGGGTTCGGATTCGGGTTAGGATTCGGGTTAGGATTCGGATTTGGGTTGGGGTTCGGATTTGGGTTAGGATTCGGGTTAGGATTTGGGTTTGGCGTCGGTGTCGTACCCCCGTCGATGGCGCTGCCGTCGACCTTGACGACCAGCTCCTTCTTATTCGCCGTGACGCCCATTCGTGCCGTCCGATGTCCCGAGACGCCCTCGTAGACGGTCATCGTGGTCGCGCTGTCCGTATCGATCTGCGCATTCTCTGCGTAGAGGAGGCGGAGGCGGTTCGCCGTGCTGCTACCCGGCAGATATGCCGCGAGGGTTGTGCCGCTGAGGTTGGTGTTGGCATTCGAGGTCACACGCAGCATCGTATCATTTGCGGTCATGCCTGCAGGCACGTAGAATGCGAGTTTTTGGAAATCCCCAATGCTCTGCGCCGTGATGTTTTTCGTCTCACGCACGATGAGCGTGTTGTCGGCGCGCACCACACTTGCCGCTCTGGCATCGCCGCCGTGGAGGTGTGCCGCACTGAGGTTGGGAGCCCCTGAGATTTCGACCGTATTGCCCCGTACGATGGCAGTTGTGCCGGCAGAGCCGTCCGTCGTTGCACGCCCGCCGTAGATGGAACCCGTGTAGGTACCGCCGCGCAGATACACCTCATTGCTCTCTGCTGCAGCGGCTGCTGTGCCGCGCGTCGCCTGTGCGTAGCTGTCACCGCCGAAGATATCCTTTTCGAAGGTTCCGCCGTTCAGCGTGACGATATTCCCGCTTGCGACAGCCTGTGCCTCGGTGTCGAGCGCATTTGCATTTGCACTGCCGCCGCGGATCTCCTCCCATGGGGCACTCACGGGGCTGAGTGTGATGCGGTTCGCGTGTGCCGTCGCTGCGACCGTGCGCAGCTCGCCGCTTGCACCGGCCCTGCCGCCTGTAACCTCGCGCCCGTCGTCAAAGCTGCCGGCTGTGACGGTGACCGTGTTTTCCTCCGCTGTCGCCGTCGCCCCTCTGGTCGTATGCTGTGCATAGGCAGCACCGCCGGTGAGCTCACTGTTGATCGCCCCCGAGGCGTTCTCGATGCGGATGCTGTTGCGCGCCGTGATGGCGGTCGCCGCATTCGAGCGTGCATATGCCGTACCGTTGCCCGCCGCCATGCCCCCCGACAGCCGCGTGCCTGTGAGCGTGATCGTGTTGCCCTCAACAAGTGTTTCTGCCGTGCCGTGCAGCGCGTCGGCATAGGCTCTGCCTGCAAGCGCGCCGTACGTGAGCGTGCCGCCATTTGCCGTGATGTGATTGTTCACTGCGCTGATGTGCACCGTGCCCGCCCCGTTCGTCGTGAGCGAAGCACGCGCGGCGGTCACGTGATTTGCTGCGCCGCCGTTGTTGATCGTCACCGTGTTCCCGTTCGCCTCAGCCGTAAAGGATGGGGCATCAAGAGCGCCGACCTGCTCGATGCTCGCAGCGTTCAGATCGCCGCTTTGCACGCCGTTCGCACCGATCACGACGGCATTTTCATTCGCCGTGTAGGATACTGCACCGCCGCGCGTACTCGTTACACGAATCTCCGCGCCGAAGACATTACCGAGCGTCCCCTTGGTGAGCGTAATCCGATTCCTGTTCGCCGTGATTGTGGTCGGGTCTGCCGCATTTGTGAAGCGCTGATAGCTGATGCTCGCACCCTTTGTAGCGGTAAAGTCGTATGCGCTGCTCTGCACATCGATGCTGTTGCCGCTCGCGGACAGCTCGCTGTCCCCGTCCTGATGATCCATGCGGACAGCGTTCATGCGCCAAGTCTGTTGGTCGTCCGTAATCGTGTAATGGTGATTGTCCTCGACAATCGGCGCCGCATCTGCCGTCACCCCTCCGAGCGCCAGCCCTGCTGCGATCAGCGCGCCAAGACGCATCTGTCCCCTGCGATTCATAGCATTGACTCCTTTCAACGTGCCTGTTCTAATGAGAATATATCCATCCCATTGATAACATAGGCAATCGTATGCGTAAATGGGGCAAACGTAGGGGATGAGGCGGGACTCATTCCGTTTGGCTGCCGCATTATGGCAGTTATATTAGGTGGGAGCAGAGTTCCATCATTTCGTGGAGGTGCGCATGCCGTGCCCTGCCTGTTCTCTGCGCTTTCTTAAAATTTTCCGCATACAAATAGGACTGTAGTGCGCCCCTGCGCGTTACAGTCCTATTTTGGCGCATTATATGTTGTTGAGGGAAGATGATGTTTTACTGAAGGGAGGTGAGTGCCGTCTTAGCCGTGCGTGTACGGCCTGTCAGAAGGTACCCGCCGCGTCGTATGCAGGGGCGATGACGATCGTGCCCGTGTGGTCGATGAAGCCCCACTTGTCCCCGATCTTTGCCGGAGCAAGTCCCGATGCGAAATCGCCGAGCACCGTGATTGTGCTCGGGACAAGGAAGGGTACACGCCCCGTCTTGTCGATGAAGAAGCTCTTTCCTCCCTTGGAGACGACGGCGAGATCCTCGTGGAAGTCATGCGCCTCCTCGTAGGCAGGCGCGATTGCGATCTGGCCGTCGCGCCCGACAAAGCCCCACTTGTCGCCGTCCTTCACCGCCGCCATGTCCTCGGAGAAGCGGTGCATCTCGTTGTATTTTGGTTCGACGATGTATGCGCCCTTCTCGTTCACGCAGCCCCATTTGCCCTTGACGACAACGAGTGCCATGCCGTCCACATAGGTGGAGTTGTAGTTGTTCTTTGGCGATACGATCTCATTGCCGCTGTGGTCGATGTACCCGCGCTTGATCTTCGGATCGGTATATAGATCCGTACCGAGTGAGAGGAAGCCCGAGGCAAAGGCGGCAACACCGATGGCGGCGCCGAGGAAGTTGGTCGATTTTACCTTACGATGTACCTCTGCTGTGCCGTTGTTGAATGGCAGAACGGTTTCATAGCGCGCATCGAATTGTTTTGTACCGGTCTTATCGATGAAGATCCAGTTCTTTTTGCTCTGCACGCCCGCGAGCCCCTCGCTGAATCCACCCGCAACGTCGCGGAACTGCGGCGCGATGACCATTGTCCCGCTTTTGTCGATGAATCCCCATTTCCCTTTGACCGCCACTGCCGCAAGCCCCTCGCTGAAGATCATGGCGAGTGCATATTGGGGGGCAATCACCTCTGTGCCGTCCATGTTGATGAAGCCGACGCGTCCCTTGTTGTCTTCAACGCTCGCAAGGCCCTCGGAGAAGACGCCGATGTTCTGATAGGATTTCTCGGTCAGGCGTGTCCCGTCTGCACGGTAGAATGTCCATGACTTGTCCTTTGCCTGTACGAGAGAAATGCCATGCAGGGCGGGGACGATGTCGCGCTGCTGACGTGGGAGGAAGACGTTGCCCTCCATGTCGTAGCAGTCCCATGTTCCGTTCGTGTTCTGTACGACAATGTCGCTTTCTTCAAACGGCTCGATGCTCTTGTACATCACGGGGACGATGAGCTTGCCCGTATCGCGGAAAACGCCCCATTTTTTGCCTTGGCGCGCAGAGACATAACCCGATGTATAGGGGGTGAGCTCATCGTACTCCGGCGGAATGACGAATTCTCCTGCGGTGTTGATTGCTCCCCATTTTTTGCCCTGCTGTACGAACGAGAGCGGTGTGGTGCTCGTGGCTGGCTCTGTCTTTTGCTTGTCCAGCAGAACCTCTACGCCGCTGTAGAACGCGTTGCGAACCGGCTCCTTTGCCGCCTCGCCCACAGTGCTTGTGAGCAGGAAGCCTGCCGCTGTAAATGCAGCGATGGAACGGAGCAGCCTGTGTTTTGTACGTAACATGATGCGCCTCATCTCCTTTACAATGAACAATCCTATGTGCACAGCATACCGCATTTTCCTGTGCAATACAATCTTTACTCAGCAGTTCCCGCGATGAACATGGTGCAGATGGCGGCGCGCGATCTCTGTGAGGCGGTCAATGGTCGAGATCGGCGTGGGCGGGGTGTTCATCCTGTGGCGCGGGAAATAGCGGCTGATGTGCAGGGGGATCTCGGGCGAGAGGCTGGCGAGCCAACGCGCCTCCTCCTCCATGTCCGCCGCGCTGTCGTTCATGCCGGGAACGATGAGCGAGGTCACCTCGACGTGGACGCCGCACAGGACGGCGCGCGCAATTGTCTCCTTGACTGTCACGAGGTCACCGCCGAGGCGACGATATCCGCCCTCCCGAAAGCACTTGAGGTCGATGTTCATCGCGTCAATATGCGGAAGGAGATGTGCGAGCGGCTCCGCGCAGATCGTGCCGTTCGTGACGAGGACGACGCGCAGCCCCGTTGCGTGCAGGAGCGGCGCGGTATCGAGGATGTACTCGTAGCTGAGGAGCGGCTCGTTGTACGTAAAGGCGACGCCGAGATTGCCGGGCGGGCGGCGGCTGAGCTCCTCTGCGAGCGCAGCGAGCTGTGCGGGGGACACGTTCTCCGTCTCAATCGAGGCGTCCGCCATTGCGATGGAGGCATTCTGGCAGAAGGGGCAGGCAAGGTTGCAGCCGAAGCTGCCGACCGAGAGGATGAAGCCGCCGGGGTGAAAGTGATACAGCGGCTTCTTCTCGATCGGATCGAGTGCGAGCGAGGTCAGGCGTCCGTAGTTCTTCGAACGAATGACGCCGCCGCGATTTTCGCGTGCGCGGCAGAAGCCCGTCTCGCCCGCGCCGAGGCGGCAGGCATGGGGGCAGAGGGTGCAGGTAACACGAGCGTCTGCACTGTTATGCAGAGGCGCATTCTTATGGTCGGGGCTGCTGCACAAAGTTATTTTTTGATTCGTGCAACAGCCCTTTGTTTGTCTTCCCAAAACGCTCAAGACGCCCCTACCACCGCTCACGCGGTCCCCCTCCCCCGTGTCGCACGGGGGAGGCTTTGCATTACGGCATATTAGCTTCCCCCGCCAGAGCGGGGGAAGTGGCGAACACAGTGAGCCGAAAGGGGCGCTCCGAGAGCAGCCTCGCGCACCTGCTCCGTGGGACACGTTGTTCTGCACCCGCGCAGTGCGCCGCGTGTAAGCAGGGATGTTCATCTTACGTGTGCCGCGTTACTTCAAAGCGCCAGATACGGATGGCGGCGTCCTCGGGGATGCCGCCCTTTTTGCGCGCAATGCGGAGCTGCTCCTCCGCCGTGTCGACGCCCGCGAGATCGGGCAGGAGCAGCCCCTTGCGCCCGCGCGACTCGACGATGACACCGTATCGCCGCGCGTCGAGATCGTCCGCACTGCCTACGAGCTCCGGCTCCGTCAGCACATCGACGGAGTAGACGAGCTCATCCAGTTCGTCTGCGCGTACGGGCGGGAAGCGCGGGTCGCGCAGGGCGGCGGAGGCGGCGTTCTTTATGATCTCCTCCGCAATATTCTTCGCTGTCGGCTCGAATGTCCCGATGCAGCCGCGCAGTTCCCCGTCCTTCTTGAGCGAGACGAAGACACCCGCGCGCTCCGCCATCTCAGACGGAAGTCCCTGCGGGCGCGCAGCGGGTTCACCCGTACGGACAATGGTCTCAATCGCGTGCCGTGCGAGTTGCACATAGTCATCCTCAGCGGCACGCCGTTCCTCGCGTGCACGCTTCTCGAGGATCTCATAGCGCTCGGCAAAGCTGCGGCGCACATCTTCGCGCGTCACCTTGCAGGAGACAACGCCGTAACCGACGCCGAACGGCCCCTGATAGGAGAGCTTCTTGATCTTGAGCGCCTTCGCATCGAGTGCACCCGCCATCATCCAGAACGAGCGCAGACCGCACTCTGCCGCCGCCTGATAGAGCGCGGGATCCATGCGCAGGAGCTTTAGGAAGTCGCCCTCCTCGAGGTACTTCATGCACGCCTTGTCGAACCGCGACCCCTCAGGCGCAAAGCCGTAGGGTCCCTCGGGCGTCAGCTTGTGCGAGAGGTCTCCGCTCGCGATGAAGACGGCGCGGCGTCCGAGCGTTTCGACCGCGCGTGCAATACACTTGCCGAAGTTGTAATGCGCGAGAGGCGAGAGCCCCGAGATGCCGAGCCGCACCACGCGGAAGTCCCGTGTATATGCGTGCAGGAAGTGCAGGGGGATCATCACCCCGTGATCGAGCGCGGCATTTCGCCCGCCGACGGGTCCTGCCTCGATGCCCTCTGCTGCAGCCATGGATTCGATCTCCTTTGCGAGCACGGTGTCATAGCGCGCACTCACTGCGACCTCGGGCGCACCGAACTGGCCAAAGCTGCCCGATGCCTCCTCGCCCGGCGCGATGTGGAAGTAGTCGGCATACATGACCGTGTGCGGGCTCACGATGATGACCGTATCGGGCGCGAGCTCTGCCGCCTCCTTCATCGCGCGCTCGTAAGCATTCACCGTCAGCTGGATCTTCTTTTCCTCGCCCCGCCCGACCTCGGGGATGATGAGCGGCGGATGCGGGACAACATAGGCTGCTAAGATGGACATGGGAATCCTCCTCTCGGAATTCTGTATCATATGTATTCGATGTGCGCGGCGAAAGACCTGCATGTTTTGATTGATTCCCGAACACATAGAACGGTATACTATGGGAAGTGAGATATAAAAAATCGCCATTTTTTATATCTCATCTGCTTCATGTATAAAAATTTACCATTTTTTGGAGGTGCATGACATGGCTTATGAATCCCTCGTACATCTCTATCGGAAGAATGAGCATCAGTGGCATGCGGAGCATGAGCGCCGCCGTATGAGTCCGATGACGCGCCATCTCAATTTTATCCTGCAAGAATATGGTCAATCGCAGACCTATCCGGCATTTTACTGCTATACGGAGGAGCTTGCGCTCCTGCAGGAGGCGATTGGACGAGACTTCACGGCGCTCCTCGGGCATATTGCACACGTACCGACAGCGGGGATCGATCAGTTCCTGCACACCTGCCTCGTGCAGGAGATTCTCGCGACCAACGCGATCGAGGGCGTGCACAGTACGAAGCGCGAGATTCGTGCGGCAATGGAGACTGCTCCTGCGGATCGCCTGCGGATGCGTCTGGGCGGCGTCGTCAACAAATACACGCGGATTCTCCAGGGAGAGGAGGTTCCTCTCGAGACGCCTGCCGATCTGCGTGCGCTCTTTGACGCATTCATCGCCGACGAGATCCGCCGTGCAAACCCGTCGAATCTTCCCAACGGGCATCTGTTTCGCAGGGACTCTGTGGACATTGTATCGCCCACGCAAAAGACGATTCACCGCGGCAGTTATCCCGAGGAGAAGATCGTGCGCGATCTGGAGCAGGCGCTTGCGCTGCTGCATGCGGAACAAATCCCTCTGCTCTATCGCATTGCCATTTTTCATTATCTTTTCGGCTATATTCATCCATTTTGTGATGGGAATGGGCGTATGTCGCGCTTTATTACGACCTATCTGCTCGCGCGGGAGTTTCACCCAACGGTGGCTCTTCAGCTCTCCTTGCTGATCAAAAAGCGTAGGAAGAGCTACTATAAGCTGTTTGCCGAAACCACATCGTCCCTGAACTGCGGCGATATGACACCGTTTATCATCGGAACGCTGCGTTTCGTTCATGAGGCGATTGACTATACGGCGGCGGCGCTCGAGGAACGCCTGCAGCGGTATCGCAAATACCTCGACATTGTGCTGAAAGATGTTCACGATAAGACGATGCGCGGCGTATACGACGTCCTCTTGCAGGCGGCGGTGTTTTCGGATGTCGGCGCAACTGTCTCCGAGATCGCGGGAACGCTTGACAAGACGGAGACGACGATCTATGCGAAACTGAAGCAGATTCCCGAGGTGTATATCAATCAGAATCGGACGAGCCGTCCCTATCATTATATGCTGCGTACGGAGGCTTTTGATTAAAAATAGCGGATAAGAGAAGGATATATATATCTCCCTAAAACTTTCCAACAAGTTTGCAACTACTTGGCAACTTTCATTGGTTGAAGGAATTCGTATTCTTTTGTCGAAAAAAATCAAAGAGATTTTAACATCTGCAAGGAGGATGAAAATGATGGGGAAGAGAATTGTCGGGCTGGTGGCTGTGCTCGTACTGGCGCTTTCGGCAGTTACTATGGCTGCGGGCGCGAACCAGATCAATCGGGACGATCATGTCCTGCAATACAATGATATTGCGCTCGGCGGCATCATGGTCGGGATGAAGCGCGCACAGGTCGAGGCGATCTACGGTGCGCCGACCGAGCGCACAGAGCCGGCGAAGAGCGCGGCGCTCGATGAGATGATGGATCGCTATACGTACGGTATGTCATTTCAGGTCACATTTGTCGGCGATACGGTCATGTATATCAATACGAGCGCGCACAACGGGATCGCAACGCCGGCAGGTGTGACAGTCGGCGACCCTGCAGATAAGATCGCCCGCACGTACGGCAAGCCGCAGCGCTATACGCGCTATGAGAGCGGCGAGGAGAACTTTGTCTACCGCGATCAGTACGACATTCACATCGGATTCAGCGTAGAGAAAGGCCGCATCACGCGCATCGGCATCGTCGGGTACGAATAATCTGCAGGTCTGCAAAAACAGCCTTCATTCTGTCTACAATCGGACAGAATTCCTCCGTTTCATTTCATTGGAGAGTTCATTGTGCCCTATTTATCTGCATATGTAAAATGAGAATCGGCAGATTCATGTATACATGGACTTTCATCCTTTATCATGGTAGAATACCCGCATATTTTCATTTTTGAGCCAAATGAAAATGAATTAATTAGGAGGTATCTACATGGAATCATTTCTTCCCATGCTGAACGCCATTGACTCATTTCTCTGGGGCGTTCCGCTCATCACGCTGCTCGTGGGGACGGGCATCCTCCTCACCGTGCGCCTCTCGCTGATTCAGGTTGTGCACCTGCCGCGTGCGCTTGGGCTGATCCTCAAGGCAAAGAATCGCGGCGCGGGCGATATCTCGAGCTTCAAGGCACTCTGCGTGGCGCTCGCCGCGACGATCGGCACGGGCAACATCGTCGGCGTTGCAACGGCGGTGAAGGTCGGCGGCCCTGGCGCGATCTTCTGGATGTGGATGGCGGCGTTCTTCGGCATGGCAACGAAGTACGCAGAGGGTCTGCTCGCCGTGAAGTACCGCACAACGGACGAGCGCGGCGAGATCGCGGGTGGCCCGATGTACTACATTCGGCGCGGCATGGGGGAGAAATACCGTCCAATGGCGGGATTCTTCGCGGCAGCGACGGTGCTCGTTGCGTTCTTCGGCATCGGCACGTTCCCGCAGGTGAACGCCATTGTGGACTCCGTGGAGCTGTCCTTCGGCGTGCCGCGCCTCGTGACCGATCTCGCGCTCACGGCGCTGATCGCGGCGATCACAATTGGCGGGCTGCGCAGCATCGCCGAGGTCGCCTCGCGCATCATTCCCTTTATGGCGGTGCTCTACATCGTCATCTGCGCGGGAATCATCCTCATGCACATCGGTGAGATCCCCGCAGCAGTCGCGCTCATCCTCGACAGTGCGTTCACAGGGACGGCGGCGGCAGGCGGATTCGCCGGATCGACCGTCATGATGGCGATGCAGAACGGCATTGCGCGCGGCGTCTTCTCGAACGAGTCGGGTCTCGGCTCCGCGCCGATTGCGGCGGCGGCGGCAAAGACGAAGGAGCCCGCCGAGCAGGGGCTGATCTCTATGACAGGTACATTTATTGATACGATTATCATCTGCTCGATGACGGGGCTTGTGCTTGTCCTCACGGGCGCATGGCACGGCGACACTGCCGGCGCGGCGATGACGGGCGCGGCGTTCTCGAGCCTCTACGGTAGCATCGGCGGCGCACTCCTCACCGTCTCACTCGCGCTCTTTGCGTTCACCACCATCCTCGGCTGGAACTACTACGGCGAGCGCGCCGTGCTGTATCTGGCGGGCGTGCGCGCCATTCTGCCGTATCGTCTCGTCTTCATCGCGCTCATTGCGTGCGGTGCATTCCTGAAGCTCGAGGCGATCTGGGTGCTCGCCGACATCGTGAACGGGCTCATGGCGATCCCGAACCTCATCGCGCTCATCGCGCTCTCGGGCATTGTCGTCCACGAGACGCGCCACTATCTCGAGAAGGTGCGGCGCGGAGCGCGGATGAAAAAGTAAATATTACTCTCCTTTTTCCTGTTTGCAGCAAGTATTTCTTATGGAAAGAAATTTTGCAGACAAGAGAAAGGAGAATTTTTATGCGAAACTATCTGCCGCGCGTGGATTGGATGGTCGGGACGGGACTTGTCATCGTTGCGATCCTCTCCGTCTTCTATGGGAGTGCGGAGCTGACGAGCAACATCGCCTCGGGACTCATCGGATTCCTCGGGCGCACCGTCATGATGCGGGGTGAAAAGGAGGGGACGCGATGAGCACTATCCTCGCGCCCTCCGCCATGCGGCGCGTCACCTGTGCCGAGCTGCGTGAACTCGGTGCGGCGTACCGTCCCGCCCTGATGTACGCCGCCGCCCGATGCGCGCGTGAAACGAAGCTGTACCTCCACTGGACGGCGGGGCACTACGGACAGTTCTTTGCGGACTACCATGTGCAGATCGACGCGGATGGAGCAATCTATGTGATCGGGGCGGGCGTACTCGATGAAGTGCTTGCTGCGACCTATCTGCGCAACAGCGGGAGCGTGAGCATCGCCCTGCTTGCGGCGTGCGGCGCAACCACCGACGGTCTCGGGGCGGAGCCGCCGACCGCCGCCCAGATCGAGTCGATGGCAATGGCGGTGACGGAGCTCGCAGACGGACTCTGGCTTACCATCGACAAGGCGCGCATTCTAACCCACGGCGAGGCGGCGGATAACGAGGACGACGTGCGCGTCCACGCACCCTATGGCCCGCGCACTACCTGCGAGCGCTGGGATCTCGAGTACCTCGGCATGGCGGAGAGCCCCGTTTTCAATCCGTGGGCGACGAACGGCTCACGCGGCGGCGATGTCCTGCGCGGGAAAGCGCAGTATTATCGGGCACAGGGTATTTTCTAAGAAAAAAGACTGGCAGACGCCGGTCTTTTTTTTGCGCTGTTATTCCTCTGCCAAAAACCAGAAGCGACGCCCAATCCCCACAGTGCATCACGCAGACTATATCTGCCTTCATGGAGCAGCCCCGTTTTACCCTAAAGAATATGAATTTATTTGGAAAAGCTCCGCAATGGGTTTATAATGAAGATGAATTATTTTAGGGAAGCACCGATAAATTCTGCAGCAGTTTGACGGACTCCATTTTATCAGTGATTCCCTAGCAGTCTTTTTGGGAGGGACATCCAATGAATTCATTCCTAGAGGAGCGGTTTGAACGGCAGTTCCGACTGCAGGAGCACCAGACCTCCGTCAGTACGGAGATCATCGCGGGTCTCACGACGTTCGCGACGATGGGCTATGTGCTCGCTGTCGTGCCGCACATGATGGGCGAGGCGGGCGTTCTCGAGGGAGCGATGCTCACCGGCATGGTGCTGATGATCTTCCTCACGTCGATGGCGATGGGACTCTACACGAACCGCCCCTTTGCGCTCGCGCCCGGCATGGGCAGCGTTGCGATCTTCTCGATCACCATGGTGCAGCTTCAAAATGTGCCGATCGGCGTCGCGAGTGCCATCGTCTTTCTGAGTGGTTTGCTGTTCATCATCGTTACGGTGCTTGGCATTCGTAAGGTTATTGTCATGACGATCCCGCGCGGCATCAAGATCTCGATCAGCGCGGGCGTCGGCATCTTCCTCGCTGTGATCGGTATGCGCAATGCAAAGCTGCTCGCCGTCAATGCGAAGAAGGTCGCGCTCTCGTTCGGCGATCTCACGCAGCCCGTCGTCATCCTCGCTGCGATCACCTTCGTCATCCTCCTCGTGCTCACGGCACGTAAGGTGCGCGGCGCGGCACTCATCAGCATCCTCGCGGGGACGGTCATCGGCATCCCGATGGGGCTCACAAAGATCCCCGAGAGCATCTTCCGCATGCCGGACAGCATTGCGCCGATCTTCTTCAATTTTGACCTTGTCGGCGCACTCGACCTTCAGTATCTGCCGTTCCTCTTTGCGTTCTTCCTGCCAGATTTCTTCTCGAGCTTCGGCACGGCGATCGGCATCGGCGGCAAGGCGGGCTTCCTCGACAAGAACGGCGACCTGCCCGACATCGACAAGGTCTTCCACGTCGACTCCATCGCCGCGACGGTCGGCTCCTTCTTCACCATCCCGGTGCTCATCACCTACCTCGAGTCCGGTGCGGGCGTGGAGGCGGGCGGGCGCACGGGGCTGACGGCATGCACGACGGCGGCAGCCTTTCTCCTCATCCTCGCGGTGACCCCGCTCGCGCTCATGATCCCGGCGGCGGCGACTGCACCCGTCCTCATCTACGTCGGGGTCAGCATGATGGCGGGCATGCGCAATCTCGACTACACGGACATCGCCGAGTACATCCCGGCGTTCCTCTGCATCGCCTTTACAGCGTACACGTTCAACATTGCGAACGGCATCTCCGTTGCGTTTATCGCGTTCGTCCTCATGAAGCTCGCCGCGGGGCGCATGCATGAGCTGCACAAGGGGCACTATCTGCTCGCGCTCCTCCTCGCATACTACTTCTACGCCATTGCGGGCGTGAAATAGGGGGCCGCCATGAACATCGACGTACTTCTGACGAACGGTCAGGTCTACAACAGCTATCTCAAAAAGTTCGTCGCGGGAAATATTGCGGTCAGCGGCGACCGCTTTTCCTATGTCGGCACCGATGCGCTGCCGATCGCGCCGCAGCGCACGATCGATCTCGCGGGGCAGTACGTAATCCCGGGACTGATCGACTGTCATATGCACATTGAGAGTACGATGTGCGCGCCACGTACATTTATGAACGGGGCTGCTCGCAACGGCGTGACAACACTCATCGCCGAGCCGCATGAGATTGCAAACGTCTTCGGCCTTGTGGGCATCCGCGCGCTGATGCAGACGACGCAAAACGGTCCCTGCGACGTTCGGATCGCCATCCCCTCGTCCGTCCCGTCGACGAATGCGGCGCTCGAGACCGCGGGCGCTGCGATCGAGAACGATGATGTCGAGGCGCTCATGCACATGGAGCAGGTCATCTGCCTCGGCGAGGTCATGGACTGCCGCTCGGTGCTCGCGGACGCGCATTCCAAGACGAACCGCCTGATCCGGCAGATCCAGCACGGGCGGCCGGATTTCTCCATCGAGGGGCACTGTCCGCGCTTCGTCGGATGGGAGCTCGCGCAGCTCCTCTATCGCGGCATTCGTTCGGACCACACGGACCAGTCGATGGAGGGGCTCGCCGCGCGTGCCGCGAACGGAATGTTCATCCAGCTGCAGGAAAAGACGCTGAAGAAGGAATTCCTCGACTACCTCATGGAGAACCGCCTATCCGGGCGTTTTGCCCTCGTCACGGACGACACAATGCCGGACGATTTCGTGCGGCGCGGGCAGCTCAACCATCTCGTGCAGCGGAGCATCGAGCTCGGCCTTGCGCCGGAGGAGGCGATCTATGCGGCGACCTATGCGCCCGCGCAGCACATGGGGCTCCGGGACAAGGGCGCCATCGCGCCCGGCCGTATTGCCGACTTTGTCGTGCTCTCCGACCTGCGGGCCTTTGCCATCGAGAGCGTCTGGCGCGCGGGGGCGCAGGTCTTTGCACGCGGTGCGGCGTGGGAGGAGCCGGAGCGCGACACATCGTTCCCGGCGCATTTTTATCACAGCGTTCATCTGTCGCCGCGCACGGCCGAGGATTTCGTCCTGCGTGCGCCGATCAGAGAGGGGACGGCTCTCTGCCGTATCCTCGCGGTGCAGGAGCATACGACCTTTGTTGCGGAGGAGCGCGCGGAGCTGCCTGTGCGCGGCGGCGTGATCGACTGGGAGAGCAGCCCGTACAGCCTCGCCTGCGTCTTCGAGCGCCATGGGAAAAACGGCGGCTGCGGCATGGCGCTCGTCGGCGGGACGGCACTCACATGCGGTGCGGCGGCGACCACCTATGCGCACGACAGCCACAATCTGCTCGTCCTCGGGCAGACGGCGGCGGACATGCAGACGGCGGCCAACACCGTCATCGAGGCGCAGGGTGGATTCGTCGCGGTGCGGGACGGCAGTGTCGAGGCGTTTGCCCCTCTGCCGATCGCGGGCATCCTCTCCGATCGGCCGTTGCCCATCCTCGGTGAACAGATCGCCGGCGTCCGACGCGCGCTCACGGACTGCGGCTACCGCCACGACAACGTCATCATGTCTCTCAGCACCCTCTCCCTGCCCGTCAGCCCGTATTTCAAACTGACCGACAAGGGGATCATCGACGTAAAAAAAGGCGCCGTCACGCCGCTGATTCTGGAGGTGAGGGGCTGACGTTGACCGCCTCCGGTGATCGCCGCTTTTACGTGTCCCGCGCACAGGCTCTGCATTGGCGGGAGAAGCTAGTCTGCCGTTATCCAAGCACAGCCCCCTGCATAAGCAGGCGGGCTGTTTTCGATTGGAAAAACAAATTGATAAAACTGTGCGGGAGGGCTATAATGCAGTCACTTGTCATGAAGGGGAGAGGATTTTATGGACAGCAGCAGGAGGAGCATCTCGTTTCTCGTTATTCTGAGCGCATTCATGGCGTTTGCCTCGCTCGCAACGGACATCTACCTGCCGGCGATGCCCGTCATGCAGGACGATCTCGGCGGGTCTGCGGCGCTCACCATCACGAGCTTCCTCGTCGGCTTTGCCATCGCGCAGCTCCTGCGGATGAGACCCTTTATGACGAATACGCTGTGCGTGACCTTTTTCTATGTTGCGGTGTACGCTTTCATCACCGAGACCCCAATCATCTACATCCGACACTTCGGCGTCGACCCGCAGTACTACGGCCTCTTCTTCGGCGTGAACGTGCTCGGACTCATGACCGTGAGCTTCTTCAACCGCGGCCTCGTGAACCGTTTCCCGCTCTCCACCCTGCTCAAGGCGGCGACAGTGATTGCCAGCATCGCCGCGCTCTGGCTGCTCGCGGATGGTCTCACAGGGGCGCTCGGGCTCTGGGGCATTGTCGTGCCGATGTTCTTCGTCTTTAGTATGAACGGCATCATTGCGGCGTGCTCCAATGCGGCGGCACTATCCAAAGCGCCCGACAAGATCACGGGTGCGGCGGCGGCGCTCATCGGCGCGCTCCAATACGGCGGCGGCAATGGCATTCCTCTCGGAACCAGATGAGGCATCAAAGAATTTTCATTCAACAACAAAAATTAGGAGCAAGTCCTAACGAAACTCGCATCCCCATCGAATACATTTCCCATGTAGGGGCGCTATTATGGCCATGTAACGGGAAGAGATTTCTCCAATTGCGAAAAGGATGTGATTCACATGATGAATACAAAGATGATGAAGAAAACGGCTGTCGCTGCCCTCGTCGGCGTGCTCGGCTATGGTGCTGTCGGCGCGGCAGAGGTCTCCGCGAGCGCACTGAATGCGCCGCAGCGCGTCACGCAGACGGCGTTCACCACGGCGGACGGCAGCGCCGAGATGCAGCAGCTCGCATGGGGCGGCAAGCGCAAGAAGAAGGACGGCAAGAAGTACTCACAGGGCAGTGTCAACACCGCCATCATCGCGGGTGCCGTCATTGGCGCGATCATCGCGAAGAATACCTGAGCGTTCCCTGTACGGAATGGGCGACTCTACGAAGCAGTTTTGTAGAGTCGCCCGTTTTGCGTGCATCGAATGCGCGGAAATGTGGTATAATGAAGCTACATCAGATATGGAGGTGCAGATCATGACGCGATTTGAACTGATAGTCGAGGACCATGTGAAACAGGAGGCAGATGACCTCTTTGCCAGCCTCGGACTTGATACAGCGACAGCAATCCAGATTTTTCTGCGGGCGTCCATCGCCCGCGCAGGCATTCCGTTCTCCGTGGCTCATTATGAATTACCCGAAGACTTGATGGAGGCGGTGCGTGACAGCCGCTCGGGAAAGAATCTGCATGGACCATTCTCCTCCGCAGAGGCAGCAGTCGCATCTATGTTGGAGGACTAGCGTGTATCAGATTGTCTATACGAACCGCATGAAGCGAGATGTGAGGCGTGCCAAAAAACGCGGCAAAGACCTCACGAAACTCATTGATGTATTGGCGCTTCTGCAAAGCGGGAAGTCTCTTCCTGACAAATTCCGTGACCATGCGCTTGGCGGGAATCTGCGTGATTTCCGCGAGTGTCACATCGAGCCGGATTGGCTGCTCATGTATCAGATCTTTGAGGAGCGGCTGATACTGTCTGCGGCAGCGACGGGAACGCACGCCGATCTGTTCGGGGAGTAAAGGAGGAAAACACGATGCACAAAGCAATTGTTGTCGTAGATATGCAGAATGACTTTATCGACGGGGCGCTCGGGACACGGGAGGCGCAGGAGATGCTGCCGCACATGGTCGAAAAGCTCACCGCCGCGCGCGCAGAGGGCACGGCGCTCATCTTCACCATGGATACGCACGGCGCGGACTATCTCGATACGCAGGAGGGGAAGCGGCTGCCCGTCGAGCACTGCATACGCGACACAGCGGGCTGGGAGATCGCGCCCGCATTGCACCCCTTCGTGCGCGAGGCTGCAGCCGTTATAGAGAAGCCCACCTTCGGCGCAACCACACTGCCCGCCACGCTCGCGGACTACGACAAGATCGAACTCGTCGGTCTCTGCACCGATATCTGCGTCATCTCCAACGCCCTCCTCCTCAAGGCATTCTATCCCGAAAAGCTCATCTCTGTCGATGCCTCCTGCTGCGCGGGCGTCACGCCTGAGAGTCACGCGAATGCGCTCGCGGCGATGAAGATGTGTCAGGTGGAGGTGTGCTAGGAGTATGGCTGCTGCAGGGAGTAAATTTTACTGTGCAGCAGTCTTTTTTATTTTACTAAATATATTATAATAGACATTACGATGAGCTAGAAACTATTGTAATGAATGTTGAAAACTGGAAGAAAACAGGAGGCTCAAAGATGTCCACCAACCATGAAGAAAAGATAAGGCAGATCATTTTAACGCATATAAACGTAGGGCGGATTAAGAGCCGGGAAAGTACAACACTTGAATTTAAAGAAAGTTTTAATATGAGAAATGTCGCAATGTATGCGAAAATAATGGCCTCATATGCAAACAATTGTGGGGGATATATCATTTTTGGAGTTAAAGATAGACCTCGAAATTTAGTAGGATTAAGTAATGATAAATTTGATAATCTAGATCAAGCTAAATTTACAGAAGCAATAAATGCACTATTTGCACCTGCATTAGAATGGGAGTGCGGTATGCTTCAGGTTGAAATAGCCGAAAGGGATAAAGCAGGGGAGCTAGGAAGTGTTCAGAAAAAGATAGGGTGGATTTATACTGTAGAGGCGGAGCAAAAGCCTGTTGTTGCTCAAAAAGAAAATGAAGGAGAAAAAATTACTAGCGGTGATGTATTCTACCGATACAGGGCAAGAACACAAAAAATTAGATATGCTGAAATGGCAATGATTATTGAGAGCAGGATAGTAAAAGAATGGAAGCGCATGTTCAGATTGCTGGAAGTTATTAGAAAAAGTGAAACGGCTAATATTGGTATTGTCAACTATACGAATGGAAGAGTAACAACACCATATGGTATAGATGTAGAACTTGATAGAAAATTAGTCGCTAAAGTTCTTAGGAGAGCAAAATTTATAAAGGAGGGAGTTTTTAATGAAATTGAAGGGGCTCCTGTTATTAAAGTGACTGGAAATATTGATTTGGCTGAGGAAGTTCCTGTTCCGGAGGGAGATCCTGATATAACACATCCATATATTCAGAAACAACTAGCAGAAAAACTTGATATTAATGTGCAAGTGCTATATGCTCTTATATGGTATTATAAAATGAAAGGAGAGAAAAAATACCATTTAGAAATAACGACCTCAAAAAGTGGCGCTGTACATAAGTTTTCGGAATTTTCATTTCGCTACTTACAAGACCAACTTAAGAAATTCCGTGAAACACCTAAAGTGCTTGATAAAATACTAGATGAATATAAATCCTATAAGAGAAAAATGATAAAGTCCTAGTAAAAATAATTTGTAATGGATATAGGGGAGGTAATATATACGCATGCAAAATAATATAGGAAGCGTGCATAAAACTAAACCCCTTTTGAAATGGGCGGGCGGGAAGACGCAGTTGCTTGGGGCGCTGTGCGCCAAAATCCCGCCGCACTATGGCAAATATATCGAGCCATTCTTGGGCGGCGGGGCGCTTTTTTTTGCATTGGCGCCGGAGCATGCCGTCCTCGCGGACAGCAATCCCGAGCTGATCAATATGTACCGCGAGGTCGCCTCGCATGCGGATCAGGTCATCACGCATCTGGCGCAGTATGAGAATACGAGCGAGCGCTTCTATGAGGTACGCGCGCTGGACTGGGCGTCTCTGCCGCCAGCCGAGGCTGCGGCACGGATGATTTTCCTCAACAAGACCTGTTTCAACGGGCTCTATCGGGTCAACAAAAAGGGGCAGTTCAATGTGCCCTTTGGTCGGTATAAAAATCCCAAAATCTGTGATCCCGCGGCGATTCATGCGGCATCGCGCGCACTTTCGCGTGCCGAGATCATCTGCGGGGACTATTTGGATGTCTTGGAGACGCATGCGACGGAGGGGGATCTTGTTTTCCTCGATCCCCCGTATCTGCCGATCTCGGCGTATGCGGATTTCAAGCGCTATACGAAGGAGCAGTTCTACGAGGAGGATCATGTGCGGCTGGCGGAGATGGTCGCGCGCCTCCACGCACGTGGCGCGCACGTGATCCTGACGAACTCGAACCATCCGCTCGTGCATGAGCTCTATGCGCAGTATCACGTCGACATTATCCCGACGAAGCGCCATATCTCCTGCAACGGCAAGAGCCGCACGGGGGAGGATGTGATCGTGACGGCCGCCCCTGCGCCGTCTCCGCGCATCCGCCTCATCGAGGAGCCGCTTTCGGCGCAGATCGCTCACTATCCGCCGACGCGCTTCATGGGGTCAAAGCAGAAGCTCCTTCAGGAGGTCTGGTCGATTGCCGCGCAGTTCGACGCGGAAAAAATCATCGACCTGTTTTCCGGCTCGGGCATTGTCAGCTATATGTTCAAGGCACAGGGCAAGTCTGTCCTCAGCAATGACTATATGGCGATGGCGGCGACGTTTTCCAAGGCGATGGTGGAAAACAGTACGACGACTCTGCCGCGCAGTATGGCGGAACGACTGCTCGTCCCGCAGAGGGAATCGGATCACTTTGTGGCGTGGACATTTCAGGGAATCTACTATACGGATGCGGAGAATGATCTGATTGATACGCTGCGGACGAATATCGCCGCGCTTCGGAGCCCCTATGAGCGTGCGATTGCGATGACCGCGCTTATCCGTGCCTGCATCAAGAAACGTCCGCGCGGTATATTTACATATACGGGACATCGCTATGACGATGGCAGGAAGGATCTACAAAAGTCGCTGGAGGAGCATTTCCTCACGGCGGTGGAGGGGGTGAATGCGGCGGTCTTTGACAACGGCGGGACGCATCGCTCACGCTTAGGCGATGCAATGACACTGCGCACACAGGCGGATCTCGTCTACATGGATCCGCCCTACTACTCGCCGCTCTCGGACAATGAATATGTGCGGCGCTATCATTTCGTCGAGGGTCTGGCGCGCGATTGGCAGGGAGTGGAGATTCAGGAGCATACGCTGACGAAGAAGTTTAAATCATATCCGACGCCCTTTTCGACACGGCTCGGGGCGGCAGAGGCGTTTGACCGTCTGTTTCGGAAATTCGCGCGGAGCGTACTCGTTGTTTCCTACTCCTCGAACAGCTTGCCGACGCAGGATGAGATGCTCGCGCTGATGGCAAAGTACAAGGCGCATGTCGAGGTGATCCCTGTGGACTACAAGTATGCGTTTGGCAATCAGGCGGCGGCGAAAACGCATCGGAATGTGGTGCAGGAATATCTCTTCGTTGGCTATTGAGGGGGCGCACAGATGGAGCGGGACATTGACATCTGGCTGGTCGGCAATACGGGGCTGCGCAGTCCGAACCGCATTCAGGAGGGCTTTCGCATCTATGCGGAGTCTCCCTTTGTGGGAAATTTTCGCGGGCGGGACAATGAGATCGGCTTTATGAATCTCCTGAACGAGCGCGGGATTATTCACAACGAGGCGGGGAAGGATGCGTCCGGCAGTCATGCGCGCAAGTGGCGGCTGATGTTTGCGAAAAATGGGCTGATCTATCCACCGCTGAAAAAGGTGGACGGATCGCAGGCGGAGCTTGGCGCGCTTGATGCGATTACGCCGTTTGGGCGGACATTCCTCGCGGCGGATACCTATCCTGCAATGCAGGAGTGCTTTCTGCGTGCGATGAGTGTGGAGCAGTTTCCGCTTGCGGGCGGCAGTTACTTTTCACCGCTCCGATGGACGCTTGCACTCATGCTCGAACTCGAGCGGTGCACGGGCTCATCTGCCCTCAGTCGTATTGAATTTGCCCTGTGGGGGCAGACGACGAATCCGCAGGATGATCTTACGGCGGTTGTGGATCAGATTCTCGATCTGCGGGCGCGCCGGCAGTATGCTGCGTCAAAGAAGAAGTTTGACCGTCTGGAGATTGCGCGGCGTGCCGAACACTATCAGAAAAAATCGGATAATTTTTTCGACTACTGCGACATGAATATGCGCTACCTGCGGATCACGGGGATTTTGCAGCGGCAGGGCCGGGGGCTCGTGATCCTGCCGGCGAAGCATCTTCTAGCGGAGCAGCTTGCGCGGCGTACGGCATCGGAGGATTCTCTCGCGCACGCCTATCATGTTCTATGTATAGGCGCGCCGCTCCCGACGGATGATGCTGCTGTTGCAAAAAAGCTGCTCGCGGAGCTGCAAAGCCTCCTGAATGAGCGGCATATTTCCTTTGACCCGCCCGCGCCGCCGCTTGAGACGGCGGTGCAGATCAACGTCGCACGCCAGCGGCTCGAGCAGATCTTGGCGCAGACCGATGAAGTGCGATATGCGCGAGAACAATGCCATGCGTGGCGAGAGATCTCGGACTATATGGAGCTGATTCTGGCAGGCGGTGGGAAAAAAGTCTATGACGAGGACAATGCGATCGAGGTGCCAAAGGATGAGTTGCCTGTCTACCTCGAGTGGGTTCTGTGGCGCGCGATCCTCGCCATCGACCATTTGCGTACAATGCCGTACGAGGTGCGCGGCTTCAAGATGGACGCGGACTTTATGCCGATCAGCACCGCAGGCGGCGGCAAGGGCGATCTCTACAGCGAGTTCGACGATTTTGCGATCCTCACGGAGGTTACGATGTCCTCGTCCTCGCGGCAGGAGGCGATGGAGGGGGAGCCGGTGCGGCGGCATGTCTCTGACGCTGTTTTGCGCTGGGCACCAAAGCCTGTTTACGGACTCTTCATCGCGGTGAAGATCGATACGAATACCGCCGAAACCTTCCGTCACGGGATATGGTATACGAAACAGGAGGAGCGGCAGGAGCTTCAGATCGTCCCGTTGACGCTCGCGCAGTATCGGACGTATTTCAATGCGATGTTTGCGTCCGGCAATGCGGTGCCGACACGCGTGCGCGAGCTGCTCCTCCTCTGTGCGAAAGATCGTGCGGCGATGGATGCGCCTCTATGGAAGGCACATGTGGAGCAGATGGTGCAAAGCCGCGCGCAGCTGCTCATGGAGGGGGCGCGGAGTGCCTATATATATGAAGATATCGAGGCGCGTAAAGCGGCGGAGGATTTTTCTGCGTATAGGAAATAGGAAATGCACAAAAACAGGGCGCATGTACGATACTTGTTTTGTACATGCGCCCTATTCGTTTGCCTATTCCGTTACGCCGCTTCCTCCATGTCCTCCTCCATCTCACTCAAAAACGGCGGCTGTGCCTCCATGAGTGTGACGATGCGGTCGGGGAGTTTGTACTGGATGCCGCCGCCCAGGCGACCGAACCACGGCGCGATCTTCCCTTTCTGCACACCGTCGATGGGACGCTCAACACAGTAGACGTGAAAATCGCCCTCGCTCGTCGTACTCGGCAGAGCCCGCTGCTCGAACGTCATGCCGTCGGGCGAGACATAGCGGCCCGTCGGCTTCCCGTAGCGCGTCAGCACATCGCCCGAGGGGAGCGTAACCGTCACAATCACACCAACCGCGCCGTCGTTGCTCGGGTAGATCGGGCGGCCGTCATCGGCGTAAAAACGTGCCTCACCCTTTTTGCCCGGGGTATAGGCGACACCCTGCTCCGCTGCGAGCTCTGCGATGAACGCATCCGTCGGCGGGGCGAAGTTGTAGTACATCTGCCAGAATGCGGGCTGCTTCTGCTCGCGCACCTCTGCGGCGGCAGTGGGCTGTCCGATGGAGGCGGTGTCCGTGCCGATCTGCGGCGTGACGAGCGTGGTGAGGACGAAGAGTGCAGCGCTGACAGCGCGCAGGATGGAGCGGCGCATTTGCCCTCCTGCGTCACGCGCCGTCATGGGGAGGAGGCGGTCGATGAGTTTCATGAAAATGCTCCTTTCTGGAAATTCTCATAATTTAATACCTATATCATATAGTAGAATGCAAAAAAATACAATACAAAAGACCTTCTATACAAAATAGGTCTTCTATATTATGCTTTTTTTTGAAATATAATTCGTTATATAAGGAGGCATTATCATGGCATTTTGTGAAAACTGCGGCAATCAGCTCGGCGTGGGAGAACGCTTTTGCACTAACTGTGGCACGCAGATCGCAGCACCTCTGCAATATCCGCGTCGATCACGATGCTTTGCGCGGCGATCTCGTCGGGCACGAATGCCGTTCCGAGGCTTACGCTTGCGAGCGTGACATCCGTGCGCGATGCCGTCATGCGCCAGAACGGGTACTTGATGATGCCGGGCGTATTCATCCCGACGCCGAGCTCGAGGAGGAGCGTCCGCTTCCCCTCCGTATGTGCGAGGTAGTCCTTATAGCGCGCGGCAGCTGCGTGCCAGCCCGCATCCTCGACAAAGCTCGCGTCCGCGCGCAGATTCGTCGTCATCTCCGCGCCGTCGTCGGGACAGTACGGGATGAGCGCCGTCGGGATCTCCATCGCGGGCGCGCCGTCCGTCGGCAGAAGCAGTGTTCCATCCTCATCGAATGTGAACCCCTGCGCCGTGAGCATGGCGCGCACCATTTCCTCATTATCGTAGGTCTTCCGCGCAGAAGCCCCATGCGGGCGACTACTTTGAAAGAGCCCGAAATCACCCTGCGTATAGAAGAGCCGCTCCTTCTCAAAACCCACCCGCTGAAAGGCGTGATCGACGTTCGTCGTCAGTACGAAGTAGTCCCGCCCTACGAGCAGATGCAAGAGATTCCCATACACATCGCCCGGCAGCGGCGCATAGCGGTTGATATAGATGCTCCTACTCCACCACGCCCAGAACAGTTCGCGCGTTGGGAACGGATAGAAACCTCCGCTGTAGATATCCTCAATGCCGAAGCGCGCGTGAAAGTCAGAGAAATATTTCATAAAGCGCGCGCCCGCATACGCATAGCCCGCCGCCGTCGACAGCCCCGCCCCCGCGCCGATCAGGATGCAGTCGGCAGATGCGAGGACATTTTTTAGTTTCTGGATGGATTCGTTCATGTCAGCAGTCTTTCGTAGATCGCGCGATCCTCGTCCTTGAACACGTTGAAAATGACGCGCTCGATGCTGTCGTTTTCGCACAGGAAGGCACGCACCTCACGCACGGCGATCTCTGCCGCCTCCGCATTCGGGAAGTGGAACTCCCCCGTGGAGATGCAGCAGAATGCAACTGATCTCAGCCCGTGCGCCGCCGCAAGGGAGAGGCAGGAGCGGTAGCAGGAGGCGAGCAACACCCGATCCTCATCCGTCAGCGCGCCCGTGACAATCGGGCCGACCGTATGGAGGACGTGGCGCGCGGGGAGATTATAGCCCGCCGTGAGCTTCGCCCTGCCCGTCTCCTCGGGATGTCCCTGTCGCTCCATGATAGCCGCGCATTCCGCGCGCAGCTGCAAGCCTGCCGCCGAGTGAATTGCGTTGTCGATGCAGCGGTGACACGGGATGAAGCAGCCGAGGAGCACGGAGTTCGCCGCATTCACAATCGCATCTGCCCCGAGGCGCGTGATGTCGCCCTGCCAGAGGACAATGCGCGGGTCGGAGGGCACGGCGGGGAGCGTCATCACGTCCACCACGCCGCGCTCCTTTCGCTCCGCCGAGAGCAGTTCGTCCTGCAGGTGCAGGAACTCCTCCGAGAGCGGGCGCGGCGGACGGACATTCATCAGCGCGCGCAGGAGACCCCGCTGTGCCGCATGATCCTCCCCCACCTGCACCGCCTGAGCGCGGTACTCCGGCATCTCATCGAGGAGCAGGGCGTTGAGTTTTTGAATACTCACGCCCGTACCAGCGACACACGCTCGCCCACATGTGCGCCGCTCTCGATCAGATCGACCATGCCGAGTGCATAGTCTGCATAGCTGATGACACTCTCGCCCGCCGCATTCAGCGTCAGCTCCTCGCCGCCGAGGATGTACTTGCCCGTCTTCGCGCCGTCTGCCTGGAAATCAGCCGCCGGGCTGACAAAGATCCACTTCGCATCCGTACGCGGGCGCAGCGCCGCGAGCTCATCCGTCTGCGCCTTCGCGAGCGTGTAGAACTCTGCGGGGAACTCCGGCGTATCGAGCAGCTGCACCTTGTGCGACGGATCGACATAGAGGCTGCCCGCACCGCCCACGATATAGAGGCGCGTACTCGTCCCCACCACGAGATCGGCGAGATGCTGGCTCGTCTTCGTATGCAGCGGCAGCGTGTCGGGCGTATACGCACCGAACCCGTCGACCACCACATCGAAGCCCGCGAGATCAGCCTTCGTCAGATCGAGGATATCCTTCTGTACGAAGTCCTTTGCCGCGTTCTTGTTCTCGCTGCGTGCAAATGCCATCACCGCATGTCCGCGTGCGATGAGCTCCTCGATGATCGCACGGCTTGCCTTTCCATTTGCTGCTACAACTGCAATTTTCATTTTCCATACCTCCGTAAATATTTTGTAATTAACTTGATTACAAGCGAAGTATAGCACAGATAAAATATAACGTCAATAGATACAATAAAACTTTTTCGAAAAATATTTGTCGCACGAAGCGCATTATTGAAAAATGAGGAAATCTGTGCTATGATAGTTATCGAAGCGAAAAGTGGAAAATGATCCATAGGAGCGCGCAAGCCGCATTCCACCGTTGCAACTTTCCAAAACGGCGCATCCCGCGCCGTACAAGGAACAGAGACGATCTGCCACGCGATTTTCCGTCTGGAGAACGCATTTCGGCAGCAAAAACGGCGCGAAAAACGGACGACTTTCCAAAATGGCTTCTCAGCCCACGTGGGACAAGGGCTGGGGACGACAGAGTCCCAACATATGTAATGCTGCGTGCGGCATTGAAACACCATAATCATCGTCGAGTGCGTTGAGAATTTCGGAGTCCCAACACATGTAATACTGCGTGCGGCATTGAAACTCCACTTATCAACCATGTCAAACACATTATCCAACGTCCCAAGACATGTAATGCTGCGTGCGGCATGGGACGACAGACAAAACAGCACTGTGCTTTTCCTGCACAGTGCTGTTCTTTCTAAAGAAACTCCCCTTGGCACAATCATGCCAAGGGGAGTTTTACATATTTACATATCTGTCAAATATCGAGATTCCGCACAAGCCGCGCATTCTCCTCGATGAACTGGCGGCGTGGCTCGACCTTGTCCCCCATGAGGATGGTGAAGAGCTCGTCCGCCGCCTCGGCATCCTCTGCGCCGACCTGCAGCATGGTGCGCCCCTCGGGGTTCATCGTCGTCTCCCAGAGCTGCTCGGGGTTCATCTCGCCGAGACCCTTGTAACGCTGGATCGTCACGCCCTCGCGCCCGATCTCGTCGAGCTTCTTCTCCTGCTCCGCATCGGAGTAGGTGTAGAAATGTTTCTTGTCCTTGCGGATCTGATAGAGCGGCGGCTGCGCGATGTAGACATGCCCGTGGTCGACGAGCGGCTTCATGTAGCGGTAGAAGAAGGTGAGCAGCAGCGTGCGGATGTGCGCGCCGTCCACGTCTGCATCCGTCATGATGATGATCTTGCTGTAGCGGCGCTTTGCGAGGTCGAACTCCTCGCCAATCCCTGTGCCGAACGCCGTAATCATTGTACGAATCTCGGCGTTGGCAAAGATTTTGTCCAGACGCGCCTTTTCGACGTTCAAAATTTTTCCGCGCAGCGGCAGGATCGCCTGGAAGCGGCGATCACGTCCCTGCTTTGCAGAGCCGCCCGCAGAGTCACCCTCGACAATGTAGATCTCGCACTGGTCGGGGTCTTTCACAGAGCAGTCTGCGAGTTTACCAGGCAGACTCGACACCTCGAGCGCGTTCTTGCGGCGCGTCAGCTCGCGTGCCTTGCGTGCCGCCTCGCGCGCGCGGGACGCCATGAGCGCCTTGTCGAGCACCCTCTTCGTGACGGCGGGGTTCTCCTCGAAGTACTCCATCAGCCCCTCGGTGACGATGGAGTCAACGATGCCGCGCACTTCGGAGTTGCCGAGCTTCGTCTTGGTCTGTCCCTCGAACTGCGGCTCGCGCACCTTCAGACTGATGACGCAGGTCAGGCCCTCGCGCACATCCTCGCCCGAGAGGTTGCCGTCCTTGTCCTTCAGCACGTTCAGCCGCCGCGCAAAGTCGTTCGCCGCGCGTGTGAGGGCGATCTTGAAGCCCGCGAGGTGTGTACCGCCCTCCTCGGTGTTGATGTTGTTGACGAAGCTGTAGATATTCTCCTGATAGCTGTCGTTGTACTGCATCGCGATCTCGACAACGGTGTCGTCCTTGACGCCGTTGAAATAGATCGGCTCCTCGTTGATCGTCTCCTTCTTGCGGTTCAGATGCGCAACGAACGAACGGATGCCGCCGTCGAAATGGAAGGTCTCGCGGCGCTCCTCCTCCCCGCGCTCGTCGACGAGGGTGATGGTGATGCCGTGGTTGAGGAACGCCAGCTCGCGGAGACGGTGCTTCAGCGTCTCAAAGCTGTAGGTCGTGACGGTGAAGATCTCGGGGTCGGGAACGAAGTGGACGCGCGTACCCGTGGTCTCGCAGGTGCCGATCGTATGCAGCTTCTCCTGCGTCACGCCGCGCGCAAAGGAGATGGCATGGATCTCGCCGTCGCGGCGCACCTCAACGTCCATCGTCGAGGAGAGGGCGTTGACGACGGAGACGCCGACGCCGTGGAGTCCGCCCGAGACCTTGTAGCCATCGCCGCCGAATTTACCGCCCGCATGGAGGACTGTAAGCACGACCTCGACGGCGGGCATACCGCTCTCGTGCATGTCGACGGGGATGCCGCGTCCGTTGTCCGTGACGGTGATGCTGTTGTCCCCGTGGATGACGACCTCGACCGTGTCGCAGTAACCTGCAAGCGCCTCGTCGATAGAGTTGTCGACAACCTCATAGACGAGGTGATGCAGTCCGCGCTCCGATGTCGATCCGATATACATACCAGGACGCTTACGCACCGCCTCGAGTCCCTCGAGCACCTGAATCTGTCCCGCGCCGTAGTCGGCGTCGACTGCCGTCACCTCGTCGCCCATCTCCTCGGCGGAGATGGCGATGCCCGAGAGGTCGGGCATATCCGCCATCTCAGCGGCTTCCTTTGCCTCCTCCGGCGTGAGCGGACGAACCTCCGCCTGCTCCTCGTTTGCATTCAGGTCGATATTCTTTGCCATCATGTCCTCCTTGGGGGTCTACTTTTTCGGAATCGGCTTTATACGAATGATTTCGCAGTTGTTTGCCTTCAACAAATCAGCACAGTATGTGCGCAGCGGCGGGATGTCTTCGTGAATCATGCCCCAGACTGCATTCATGTCGATGGAGCTGTGGTAGGTATGTGCAAAGAAGTTACGCATTCCCTTGATGAGTCTCCACGGGACTTCCGTATGAGTCGTAATGAATTCATTGGAAAAGGATTTTGCCACCTCGCCGATGGTCTGCAATGCCATAGAACACGCATGCTGATAGTGACGATCCTGCATAAAGTCTTCCTGTGTCGCACCAAAACGCTCTATTGCGCTGATGATGTCGTCACAGTACTGCACGATGATTTGCAGGATCTGCGCGTCTTTCGAGCTGAGCTTCATAAAGCAGTATCTTTTCTCTCTCTATGTATTTCGTAAAAATCGGATACTCTGTCGGAATGCGCGTGATGATATCCACCTCTTTCGCAAGAGCTTCCTCTATATCCAGATGAAAGGCAACCAGATCAAGCAGTTTCATGCTGCGATCAGTTTCCGCATAGACATCTACATCGCTGTCCTCGCGCGCCTCGCCGCGCGCATACGAGCCGAAAAGCCAGAGTTTTTGAATCTTGTGTGCCGCGCAAATGGGGCGGATTTTCGTGCGGATTTCGTCGATGGTGAGAATCATGGGGATCGCCCCTTTCTGTAAATTATTTCTTTTTCGCCTTGCGCTTCTTCATCTCTTCCCAGAATTCGCGCGTGGTGATGAGTTCGTTCCTGAGTTCCCAGAAGGTGCTTTGAATTTTTTTCGGCGTGACCTCTTCGGGTGGGAGTCCGCGATGGAGCATGGTGAGGAAGCGGGCGTTCTCGCTGTCCTGTGCGGTATACTCGGTCTCGCCCGCAATCTGACGGACGAGGTCGGCGCGCTCGCTGCCGAGCATGAGGGCGTCACAGGATGGGACGCGGCGCACGATGTCGGCGAGCTTTGCCCACGGTTCACGTCGGAGGATGGCACGTACCTCGCGGCGCACGCTCCGCTCCTCGGCGCGCCGACAGTCGAGGCAGACGCCCTGCACCATGCGTCCGCAGGAGGGACAGGAGGCGAACCCGCGCTGCTCCTTGAGGCGCTGTGCCTTGCGCGAAACCTGATAGGCGCGCTGAATGCGCGTTGCTAGTTCTCCGTCACTGACCGTCTCCACGAGCGCTGTACCGCGTGCAATCTCCTCATCTGTGAGTCCCGTCTGCACGACGGCGCGCGCATAGGTGGCGGGTGTCTCTGTATCCGCCCCCTCCTCGCTCAGAATGGGTTCGGGGCGCGCGCTGCGGGCAAAGGCGATCTCCTTCACCATGCGCCCGCCCGCGTAGTTGTTGACACGCTGGACGATCTCGGGCGCGCTCATGCGCATCTCGTTCT
The DNA here is from genome assembly GCF_000286455.1 of Selenomonas sp. FOBRC6. Classification (GTDB taxonomy): domain Bacteria; phylum Bacillota; class Negativicutes; order Selenomonadales; family Selenomonadaceae; genus Centipeda. Next base: position 7,528 of record NZ_ALKG01000034.1, on the reverse strand, counting down.
TCCATGTGGCATCGGGTGCGTAGAGGAAGAGTTTGCCGTCACGCACGGCGACAGCGCGGACGCGGCGCGCGATCATGTCGCCCATGATGTCTGCCCAATGGGATAGGGTTGTATGCGTGATGTAGTCGCGCTCGAAGGCGGGGCCGAGGCGGTGGATGGCGGCGCGCACGTCTTCGCCCGCACCTGCTGTGCCGAGTGTTGTGCGCATCGCTGTCCCTCCTACTCTTCCCTCACCCGTCCCGCCTCCACATAGCGGTACGTGCCCATGCGCTCACTGGGGAAATATGCCGCGTCGGTTGCGGTGATGAATGTCTGGATCTGCTCGCTCTCGATGAAGGAGAGGAGCGCAGACCTGCGTGCGGCATCCAGCTCGCTCATCACATCGTCGAGCAGTAGGATGGGCGCCTCGCCGACGTGCTCGCGCAGGTAGAAGAGCTCGGCGAGCTTCAGCGCGAGCGCGCCCGTGCGCTGCTGTCCCTGCGAGCCGTAGCTCCTGAGGCTCATGCCGGAGGTGCTGAGGACGAGATCGTCGAGATGCGGCCCTATCCCCGTTGTCGCGCGTGCAATATCGCGCGCACGCCCATCATGCAACATCTCATTATACCATAGTTCGAGGCGTTCTGTCATGCCATCTTTATCACGCGTGAGTTCTGCGGGCGCATGCGCGATCTCATAGAAGAGAGCGAGCTCCTCCCCCGCTGCAAGCACCGCCTGCACGCGCGCGGAGAGTGCCCCGAGCTGCTCTGTTGCAGCGATGCGGCGCGTGACGATGTACGCCGCACTCTTTGCAAGCTGTGCATCCCACGGGAGAAGCGCATCGGGCGGGGCAAGCCGCTCGCGGATGTCCTTCAGGAGAGCTCCGCGCTGGCGTAGGATGTGCGTATAGCGCAGGAGCTCCCCGTAGTAGGCGGGGCTTGCCTGCGAGAGCTCGGCATCCAGATAGCGGCGGCGCAGCGCGGGCGCGCCCTTGACGAGGAAGAGATCCTCCGGGGAGAAGAGCACCATCGGCAGGATGCCGACAAGCTCCCGCTGTTTCAGCGGACTGCCCGCGTACTCAATGCGCCGCCGTGCGCTGCGGCGAAAGGTAAAGGAAAGCTCCGCAGGAACACCGTGCCGCAGAAAGGAGAGCGCGATATGGGCGCCGTCCGTGCCCATGCGAATAAGCTCCGCATCGCTCGAGGTGCGATGGGAGCGTCCGAAGGCAGCATAGTAGAGCGCCTCGATGATATTCGTCTTGCCCTGCGCGTTCGCACCGAGGAAGATCTGCACACCCGCATCGAAGTCGAGGTGCAGTTCCTCATAGTTGCGGTAGGAACGCAGTCGTAACGATGTAATTCGCATAATTACGCACGCGTAACACGGTAAATATATGTACCATCTACTGTAATGATGTCACCTTGGACAAGTTTACGGCGGCGTGCAGTCTCGACCTCCCCATTGCGCAGGATGGCTCCCTCTGCAATGAGTTCCTTTACGACGCCGCCGCTTGGTACAGCGCCCGCGAGCTTTAGGAATTGGTCGAGCTGGATATTCTCAGTGTGAATCTCGATGTCTGTCAATGTGTCCTCACAGGCGTTACAACGTAGATATAGTTCGGATCGGCTTCCTCACGGATCGTGATCGGCGAGAGGTTCATGCCCTGTGCGTTCGCCCCCTGCAACGAGAGGATGAAGGTATCGCTGTCGAGGGACTTCACAGCATCCATGAGATAGGAGGCGTTGAATGCAATCGTCACATCATCGCCCTTAACCTCTGCGGCGATGGTCTCCTCTGCCTCGCCGATCTCGGGGCTGTTCGAGGAGATGCGCATAAGTCCCTCCTCAAAGGCAAGCTTGACGATGTTGTACTGATCGGTGCGTGCGATGAGCGAGGCGCGCTCGACCGCTGAGGCAAAGGTCTCTGCGTCGAGTATGACGCGCGTGCGGATGTTCTCCTCTTGCGGGATGACGCGGCGGTAGTCCGGGAATGCGCCCTCGATGAGGCGCGAGGTCATGTAGATGCCGTCTGCAGACATGCTGATCTGGTTATAGGAGCAGGTAACGTGAATGTCGGTCGGCACGTCGCCCGTGATGGTACGCGTGACCTCCTCGAGGAATTTCGCAGGGATGATGATGCGGATCTGCCCTGCATCCTCTTCGAGCAGCTCGCTCTTGACGGCGAGACGGTGGACGTTCGTGGCGGCAAATGTGACTTCCTTGCCCTCGACCTCGAGCTGGCAGCCCGTGAAGATGGGACGGCGGTCACGCTGCTCCTCGCGTAGGCATGCGAAGGTTGATTTCTTGACGAGACGCGCAAGTGTACGGTCTTTGATAGTAAACTGCAGCGTTCCTTCCATACGCTGTAGGACTGGGAAATCACTGACTTCCATTGTACGAAGGGTGAAGCGTGCACTGCCGGAGCGGATGACGGCGAGTCCGTCAGAGCTGCCTGTGTCGATGGAGACTTCCTCTGCGGGCAGTTTGCGTGCGAATTCTGTGAGGTATTTGCCGGGGAGGACTGCGGTGCCGACGGTGTGGATCTCGGCGGGGATGGTGACGATGAAGCCGAGCTCGTAGTTCGTGGATTGGAGTTCGAGCTGACCTTCCTTGGCGGTCATGTAGATGCCTGAGAGGATGGGGGTCTGCGGCTTGGTGGAGAGTCCCTTGCTGACGATTTGCAGCGCGGAGATCAGATCGCTCTTTGCAAGCGTGATGTTCATATTTGATCCTTTCCAATGGGGGGAGCGTTTCGCTCATCCGCGCTCCCGTTTTTCTATAAATGCGTGTAGTAAATAAATTCAGTAGTGGTAGTAGTAGGGGCTGTGGATTGGTTGAAAAGTGGAAAATGCCCTAGAAAATCACGGGGAGGGCTGTTGATAAGTTGGGCGGAGTTATGCTTTAGTTATCCACAGTTTACACAGATGAGCGGTGGATGGATTGTTATCCACAAAACATCCACATGAAATGCGGCGTGATGTGAACATGGATATCCACAGGCCGCTAGATCCCCTTGATCTGGATGGTGAGCGACTCGATCAGCGCCTTAGTGGCGCCGTCGGACTCCGTGAGGTTCTGGATCTTCTTGTGCGCGTGGATGACGGTCGAGTGATCGCGGTTGAAGAAGCCGCCGATGGTTGGCCACGATACCTCGGTCAGCTCGTGGCAGAGGAACATTGCAATCTGGCGTGGGTAGGCGATGTCGTTGCTGCGCTTGGTCGAGCGGATGTCCTCGCTCGTCACCTTGAAGTGGGTGCAGACGATGCGTTCGATCATCTCCATTGTGATGCGGCGCCCCTTCTCGCCGTGCAGATAGTTGCCGAGTGCGGCGACGCAGGTGGTCTCGTCGATCGGCATGCGCATCATCGAGGCATATTTGATGAGACGTGTGAGCGCGCCCTCGAGTTCACGGATGTTGCTGTCGACGCGGCTCGCGATGTAGGTGACAACATCCTCGGGGATGTCGACCTGCTCGGTTTGTGCCTTCTTTTGGAGGATGGCAACGCGCGTCTCGAACTCCGGCGGCTGGATGTCCACGACCGTGCCGCCCGCAAAGCGCGAGATGAGGCGATCCTCGAGATCCTTCATATCCTGTGGCTGCCGATCCGAGGTCATGATGATCTGCCTGCCGCTGTCGCGCAGCTTGTTGAATGTCTGGAAGAACTCCGTCTGTGTCTGCTCCTGCCCCGCGAAAAATTGGATATCGTCGATCAGTAGCATGTCGATGTTGTAGTATTTCTCACGGAATGCATCCATGCGCTTCTCGCGGATGGAGCGGATGAATTCGTTCGTGAAATCTGCGCTCGCGATGTAGAGGACGCGCTTGTCGGGATGGTCTGCGAGGATCTTGTGTCCGACTGCGTGCATGAGATGAGTCTTGCCAAGCCCCACGCCGCCGTAAATGAAGAGCGGGTTGTGCGCGGGGAGCCCGGGTGCATCGGCGACCGCCTTTGCCATCGAATACGAGAACTGGTTCGAGCGTCCCATAACGAAGGCGTCGAAGGTGTACTTCGGGTTCAGCGATGTTGGATCGTCGGGTGCCGCTGCGGACGTGCCCTCGGGTGCGAGCGGGAGGCTGCCCTGCGTGGGTGCCGTTTCCGCCTCTGCCTCTGCGGTTTCGGTTTTTTCTGCGGGCGCTTCCGTTTGTGCGGATGGTTCCTTCTTCGCGTCGGCGATCGCGGGGTCGACGATAATCTTGAATGTATAGCCTGTGCCGAGCGCCTGCTGGACAATATCACCGAAGAGTACGCCATAACGCGACTCGACGTAATGCTTTCTTGTAACGACATCCACGGCGAGGACGAGTTCATTGTTTTCGAGAGAAACGGGAATCATGGGGGAGATCCATTGCTTTACGACCTCTTCGTGGATGATTCCGTCGGTCTTTTCAAGCACTTTTTTCCATTGGCTCTCGATGGCGGTGGTCTGTTCTACGGACATACATCTGCGTCCCTTCAAAAAATTTTTTGGTATGATATGAGCGTTTATCCACAGACTTATTCACAGTTGTTGATAAATGCGGCGACGAACAAGGAGAGATAAAATGTGAAGAGACAAAATTATGCACGTCTTTTTCACAGGTTTTCCACAAATACAATGAGGATATTTTAGCAAAAAAATGGCGACTTATCAACAGGGGCTTTTGCCTCATCCGGTGAAAAAAACGCGCAAATACCGCGTCCACGCCTTGACAGTGCCGGTTTTTTTCGTCTATAATGTCGCCTAGCAATCTATTTTATTGAATCGCCGCACGGCATATGCCGCGAAGCGCGGCAGCAAAGGAGGTGACGTGAGGTGAAGAGAACATTTCAGCCCAACAATCATTGGAGAAAGAAGACACATGGTTTCCGTGAGCGCATGAAGACGAAAGGCGGCCGCCTCGTATTGAAGAGAAGGCGTCAGCGCGGACGAAAGAAGCTGTCGGCGTAAGTCGATGCCTGTCAGAGGTCACCGCGGGTGACCTCTTTTTTAACGATATGGAAAAAAAACTCACACTGCCGCGCGCAAAGATGATCAAGCGCCGCAGCGACTTTCAATATGTCTATCAAAAGGGGACATCCTTCGCGGGGCGGCGGATGATCCTCTACGTCCTGCGTGATGCGCGGGTCGCGGGCAAGGTCGGCTTCGCCGCAGGGAAAAAGCTCGGCTGTGCCGCTGTGCGCAGCCGTACGAAACGCCTCCTGCGCGAGGCATATCGTCATATGCAGCACGAGCTGCGCGGTGATGTCGGGATACTCCTCATCGGGCGCGCAGGACTCTCTGCGGGCAAAATGCAGGACGCCGCCGCAGAGCTCAGAACGCTCGCACGCCGCGCGCAGATCTTCGCGGACGGGCGCGCAAAGAGCTGCACGGGGGAGCAGTGATGAAGTGGCTGCTTCTCCTTCTCGTGCACATTTATCGGAGCTGCATCTCCCCGCTCTTCCCCCCATCGTGTCGCTACTATCCGACCTGCTCGGCATACGCGCTGGAGGCGATTGAGCGCTACGGTGCATGGCGCGGCGGCTGGATGGCGCTCCGGCGCATCCTGCGCTGCCATCCGTTTCACAAGGGGGGCTACGACCCCGTACCATGAAAATTTTTATTGCGTATTTTGAACGAAATAACACATACTTCCGCACAGTAGGAGGAACTACAGTTGATCGAATTTTTTAGCAATCTCTTTGAGCCGATCATTCATATTTTGCAGTTTATTCTTGGAGGCTTCTACACCGTCACGAGCGCCGCAGGTCTCGTCAGCTACGGCTTTCCCATCATTCTTCTCACCATCCTCATCAAGGTTGTGACCTACCCGCTCACCGTCAAGCAGGTCAAATCCATGAAGGCGATGCAGGAAATCCAGCCGAAGATGAAAAAGATCCAGGAAAAGTACAAGAATAACCCGCAGATGCTCCAGCAGAAGACGGGCGAGCTCTTCCGCGAGTCGGGCGTCAACCCGCTCGCCGGCTGTCTGCCGCTGCTCGTGCAGATGCCGATCCTCATGGGCATGTACTACGCGCTGTTTAACTTCACGTTCCCAAGCCCGGAGGCGGCGGCGTTCTTCTGGCTGCCGAACATGAGCGAGCCCGACCCGTTCTACATCCTGCCCGTGCTCTCGGCGGCGACCACCTATCTCCAGCAGAAGATGACCTCCACCGAGATGAATGCACAGATGAAGATCATGATGACCGTCATGCCGCTCTTCATCGGCTGGATCAGCCTCACATTCCCCTCGGGACTCGTGCTCTACTGGGTCACGATGAACATCGTGCAGATTACGCAGCAGTGGTGGATGTACCGCGGCGAGGGCGCAGCGAAGGAGGCACACTGACATGGCAGAGATCATCGAGACCACCGGCAAGACCGTCGAGGATGCACTCTCGCATGCGCTTGACAAACTCGGCTGCGGCAGAGCCGAGGTCACCTACGAGATCGTACAGGAGCCGTCGGGTGGATTCCTCGGGCTCTGGGGCAAGCGCGAGGCGCGCATCCGCGTCACGACGCGCCCTGTCATTCCGCCGCAGCGCACGGAGATCCAGACCCCTGCGCCGCCGACCGTGATCGCGTCGTCCCCTGCTCCTGCATCTCAGGAGCAGGGGCAGCAGGACGATGGATTCGGCGTACGCAAGCGTTTCCATACCGATCTGCGCTCCTCGGCGCGCAAGAGTTCGGAGCAGTCTGTCTCACGCGGTGGATATGGCGACCGTCAGGAGCGGCCTGCGCGTACGAGCGAGGACCGTCGTGCACCGCGCGAGGGCAGCGGGCAGGGCGGCTATGGAGAGCGGCGGGAGCGTCCCGCACGCGGCGGCTACGGTGAGCAGCGCCGCAGTCAGGGACAGGATTTCCGCAAGGAGCGGAGAGAACGTTCCTCCTACGAAAGCAGCGATGCGAACTATGAGGAGCGCAGCCACCGCGAGCGGACGGACAGTCAGCTCATCCCGCTTACCGATGAGATGCATGCAGCCGCAGAGGCATTCCTTGGCGAGATATTCGCCGCGATGCATCTCAGCGTCACGCTCACGCGCACGGACACGCCTGTGGGCACGATCTTTAACATGGAGGGCGAGAACCTCGGCATCCTGATCGGCAAGCATGGAGCGACGCTCGACTCGCTCCAGTACCTCACGAATCTCGTCGTGAACAAGCTCTCTGAGGGGGGGAACTACGCGCGCGTCATCCTCGATGTGGAGGACTATCGTGCGCGCCGTGAGGAGACCCTCACGCGCCTCGCGGGGCATCTCGCGGACAAGGCATGCCGCATCGGCGAGGAGATCCACCTCGAGCCGATGAGCCGCCACGAGCGCAAGATCATCCACATGGCGCTGCAGGACAACCGCCGCGTCACCACCTACAGCGCGGGCGACAATCCGCGCCGTTACGTTGTCATCGTGCCGCGTCGCCGGCGCTACACGCGTGACTACGAGGAGCCGAGCTACGACCGCTACGAGCGGTAAAGATAGGAAAAGGGGTGTTGTACGAAGCGAGGGAACTTCGTACAGCACCTCTCTTTGCATGATTTCAGTATCGGGGAGAGAAAGAGCGCTGCCCAAAAGCGAACCCTAGTGGAGCAAGCGGAA
>NZ_ALKG01000033.1 GCF_000286455.1 Selenomonas sp. FOBRC6 | reverse complement strand
CAGGACGAAAAATCTACGCCAATCTGACAGACTTCATTTTATCAGCGATTCCTATACAATATGGTATTCTTTCCACGGAATCTGGCTCAGCCGAATGCTGCTCAAAAATTCTACGATGTCCTTGCGTCCATAGTATTGAGGTTTTCCGTCCGGCGTGAGGCTCATGAGGATGATCGGCATGCCGGGGAAGAAGCGCATGAGGGCGCGGCGTGTCTGCGTGGATTTGATGGTGTAGCGGGTTACTTCGGGCGCGACGTGGATGACGGCAAAGGTCACGCCCTTCTCGATGATGACGGCGCCTTCGATGGTCATGCTGCGCCTCCTTTCTGTATTTTGCCTATTCTAGCAGAGCCTATCGTCCAATACAATAATAAAATACCTCGGATAATTAAAATGAGGTTGCGGAAATCGCAAGAAGCCCGTATAATAGGCGATAAGGGGTATGAATCGCATCATAGCGCGTTCATAGTCGCGCCTTATGATATTGACGGAAAATTTCAAAAAACTTTTCACTTATGTATACAGTTGTGGAAGGATTTTTCTTTTTTGCGTCGAATGTCCTTAAGGGTACTGATATTCAACGAAGACGGCGACCGGCGTAAGACTCTGCACCCATTGTGGTGCAGGGGCGGTTTTCTTGCGTTTCTTGCAGGGATTGCGCCGTGGGACTGTCGGAGGAGGAATATGAGGCAGGTTTTATCGGCGTATCGGAGGCAGATTGTCCTCTCGTTTGCGGCGGCGGCACTCGTGGGCTGCGGCACGCTTCTCCTCATGGGGGAGCTGCGGCTCGTGGGTGCTCTGCTCGCAGGCGCAGGGGCGGCGGCACTCTACTTTGCGCAGATGGCGCAGCGCATCATGCGTGCGGCGCGTCTGGGGGCGGCGGGAACGTCGCAGGTGCAGGTGGGGTTGGTGCTCATGCTCGTGCTGATCGGGGCTGTCCTCTGGGCGGCAACGACGGCGGGGGGGCATTATTTCTTTGCGGCGGTGGGGGGATTCCTCCTCATGCACGCGGTGATGATGGGGCAGCTGATTGTGCGGACGATACGCGCCGATAGACGGAACCGCTGATTGGCGGTTCGGTAGGTAACTGGGGGTCACCCCCCGAGGGAGGTAGAGGTTATGCACGAAATCGGTGTTCGCGAGGCAGTGCAGATCGCCGGATTTACCTTCAATTCGCAGACGCTGGTGATGACGTGGATCTCGATGGTCGTCGTCCTCTTCATCGGTTGGCTCGCGACGCGCAATCTCAGGGTTGTGCCGACGTCGAACTGGCAGATGATGATGGAGACGGTGATCGAGGCGCTTCATGACCAGGTCGAGGAGAACATGGGCTCGCGCGGGCGTGGATTCCTGTCCACGTTCATTGTGTCGCTGTTCCTGTTCCTTCTCGTGTCGAATTGGATCGGTCTGATTCCGACGATGGCATCGCCGACAAACGATCTGAACACCACACTGGGACTGGCGCTGCTGGTCATCGTCATGATGCACGTCCTGGGACTTGCGGTGAAGGGGATGCACTATGTGGCGCATTTCTTCCAGCCGGTCGCACCGTTCATCATCATCAACATTGTCGAGGAGGTTGCGAAACCGATCACGCTGTCGTTTCGTCTATTCGGCAACATTCTGGCGGGTGAGATTCTGATTCACATCCTGCTGCAGCTTCTCGGGAATGGCTCCACCATCCCTTCGGTGATCTGGCTGGCGTTCAGTGTGTTCGTCGGCATTGTGCAGGCGCTCGTCTTTACGATGCTCTCGACGGCGTATATCGGCGCCGCCATTAAGACGGACGGCGGTCACTGATTTTTAAGGTTTTACGTGTGGCAAACGCACACAATCTAAGATTTTGTTTAACTGTTTAAGGAGGATCTTTTCATGGAAAACGCAATCATGGTCGCAGGCGCTCTTATCGGTGCGGGTCTCTGCTTTGGTCTTGCCGCGATCGGCGCGGGCATCGGCGACGGTCTTGTTACGGGCCGCTTCATCGAGGGTCTGGCGCGTCAGCCGGAGGCAGGCGGCGTTCTCTTTACGCGTACACTGATCTCGGTCGGTCTGATCGAGGCTCTTGCCATCATCGGCGTCGTTTTCGGCATCATCATGCTCTATGCAAATCCGCTGATTCACTAAGAAGTATGAATTGCACGGATTTTGCAAAGGGGGCATAGGAATTGAGCGAAATTACGCAAGGGCTGATTGATCTCAACGGGACGCTGCCTGTCCAAATCATCAACTTCCTGATTCTCGTTGCACTCCTGCGTGCGGTGGCGTACAAGCCGATTGTCCGCATGATGGATGAGCGCAGGGCAAAGATCGCCGAGAGCATCGAAAAGGCAGATGCGGACGCGGCGGCTGCCGAGGCGACGCTGAATGAGTACAAGGCACAGCTTGCGGCCGCGCGTACAAAGGCACAGGAGATTGTCGATCAGGCGGAGAAGCGTGCCGGCGAGGAGCGCGAGGCGAGCATCCAGGCAACGAAGCGCGAGATCGAACAGATGAAGAAGGCTGCCGAGGTCCAGATGGAGCGCGAGCGTGCCCATGCGGTCGAGCAGCTGAAGGCAGAGGTTGTCGCGCTGTCGCTCGCAGCGGCGGGCAAGATCATCCAGAAGAATCTGGAGGCGAAGGACAACGATGCCATCATCGGCGAGTTTATCGCAAAACTCGACGCGAACAAGATTGGTGATGCACCATGCTGAACATGGAACTTGCACGCAAGTACGCACGCGCGATCTTCGAGCTTGCCTGTGAGGACAACACGCTCAAAGAGTACGGCGCAGATCTGGCGAAGGTGCAGCAGCTCTATCATGACTGCCCGGAGCTGAAGGCGTATCTCTGCAACCCGAACATCCAGCCGGAGGACAAAAAGTCCCTCCTGAAGGAAGTGTTCGAGGGCGGCGTGCGTGAGACGGTGCTGAACTTCCTCCTGCTGCTCATCGACAAGCGGCGCATGATGGTGTTCGATGCGATCCACGCGATCTTCGGACAGCTCTCAAACGAGAAGCTTGGCATCGCCGTGGCGGATGTCACGACGGTGGAGCCGCTCTCGCCGGAGCAGCTGCAGGAGCTGACGGCGCGGCTCGAGAGCCTCACGGGCAAGCAGGTTTCCCTGCGCGAGCACCGCGATCCCTCGCTCATCGGCGGCGTGGTGGTGCGCATCGGCGACCGCCGCATCGACGGCAGCATCAAGGGGCGTCTCGCAGCAATGACGGCAGAGTTAATGGCGAACTAGCGGGGTGACAGCGAAATATGAAAATGAATCCGGAAGAAATTACTTCCATAATCAAGGAACGAATCAAGAACTATGATGTCGATCTGAACGTCAACGATGTCGGCACGGTTCTTGAGGTCGGCGACGGCATTGCCCATATCTACGGGCTGGACAAGGCGATGGCGGGGGAGCTGCTGGACTTCGGCAATGAGGTCTACGGTCTCGTGCTGAACCTCGAGCAGGAGAGCGTCGGCGCGGTTCTGCTCGGCGGCGATACGGTCATCAAGGAAGGCGACACCGTGAAGCGCACGGGTCGCATCATGCAGGTGCCTGTGGGCGAGGCGATGATCGGCCGCGTCGTGGACGCGCTCGGTCGTCCGATCGACGGCAAGGGTCCCATCGACACGAAGGAGTTCCGTCCGGTCGAGTCGCCGGCACCGGGCATCGCGGATCGCAAGAGCGTCCACGAGCCGCTGCAGACGGGTCTCAAGGCGATTGACGCACTCGTCCCGATCGGACGCGGTCAGCGCGAGCTGATCATCGGCGACCGCGGCACGGGCAAGACGGCGATCGCCGTCGATACGATTCTGAACCAGAAGGGACAGAACTGTATCTGTGTCTACGTTGCCATCGGTCAGAAGGCATCCACCGTCGCGCGCGTTGTGAAGACGCTCGAGGACGGCGGCGCGATGGAGTACACGATCGTTGTCGCTGCAACGGCTGCGGACAGCGCACCGCTGCAGTACCTCGCACCGTATGCGGGCGTTGCGATGGCGGAGTACTTCATGTACAAGGGCGGTCATGCTCTCTGCGTCTATGACGACCTCTCCAAGCACGCGGCTGCGTACCGCGCGATGTCGCTGCTGCTCCGCCGTCCGCCCGGACGCGAGGCATACCCGGGCGACGTGTTCTACTTACACTCCCGCCTCCTCGAGCGCGCGGCGAAGCTGTCCGACGCACTCGGCGCAGGCTCCATCACGGCGCTGCCGATCATCGAGACGCTCGCGGGCGACCTTTCGGCGTACATCCCGACGAACGTCATTTCGATCACGGACGGTCAGATCATGCTGGACACCGACTCGTTCTACTCGGGCATCCGCCCGGCGATCAGCGTCGGTCTCTCGGTCTCCCGTGTCGGCGGCTCCGCACAGATCAAGGCGATGAAGCAGGTCGCGGGCACGATGCGTCTGGATCTGGCGCAGTACCGCGAGCTGGCGGCATTTGCCCAGTTCGGCTCCGACCTCGACAAGGCGACGAAGGCGCAGCTCGACCGCGGCGCACGCATGGTCGAGACGCTGAAGCAGGCGCAGTACAGCCCGCTCTCCGTTGCCGAGCAGGTGCTTGTCATCTTCACGGCGGTGCGCGGACACCTCACGGACATCCCCGTGGGCAAGGTTGTCACGTTCCACACGGACTTCCTCAAGTTCATGCGTTCCTCGCATCCCGAGATCGCGTCGGCGATCACGTCGCAGCAGAAGCTCGACGATGCGCTTGAGGCGAACATCACGGCGGCGATTGCGGAGTTCAAGGACACCATCTCCTACAAAGAAGCGTAAGGGGAGAGGTGACTGTATATGGCAAATTTACAGGACATCCGCCGACGCATTCGAAGCGTCAAGAGCATCCAGCAGATCACGAACGCCATGGACATGGTTGCGACCTCACGTCTGCGTCGTGCCAAGGAGGCGGCGAACAGCAACCGTCCCTATGCCGAGAAGACCGCTGCGGTCATTCGGAGTGTGGCGGCGGCGGCATCCGGCGTCTCGCATCCGCTGCTTGAGCAGCACAGTGAGGGCAAACGCCTCATCCTCGTGATGGCGGCGGACAAAGGCCTCGCGGGCGCCTACTCGAGCAACGCGCTCAAGACGGCGATGACGCTCGTCGAGGACAAGGCGAACACGCAGATCGTCGCGGTCGGGCGCAAATCACGCGATTTCTTCAAGAACCGCGGCTTTGACATCGTCCACCAGCGCGTCGGCATCAGCGAGCGTCCGAAGGCACGCCACGCACAGAAGCTCGCGGCGGAGCTGATCGGTGCATTCGAGGCGGGCGGCGTGAAGGAAGTCTACATGGTCTATACGCGCTTTGTCTCGGCGATCACCTGCGTCCCCGAGATTGTGAAGCTCCTGCCCTTTGAGGCGGAGGGTGAAAATGCGGCGCACGCGCAGGCACAGTACATCTATGAGCCGAATGCCGAGGAGGTGCTCGGGGCACTGCTGCCGCAGTACCTGTTCACCACCATCTATGCGGCGCTCCTCCAGTCGGCGGCGAGCGAACTGAGTTCACGCATGAACGCAATGAGCAACGCGACCGACAACGCAGGCGAACTCATCGGGAAGCTCGACCTCTACTACAACAAGGTACGTCAGGCGGGCATCACGAACGAGATCAACGAGATTGTCGGCGGCGCCGAGGCACTCAAGTGACATCCATGCACAGTGCGTACATGGAGGTAAGGAGGTTTTCCATTGGCAAAAGGTAAAGTCGTACAGGTTATTGGACCTGTCGTAGATATTGAGTTTCCGGCGGGCGAACTGCCGGAGATTCTGAACGCCATCAAGGTCACGGGCAAGACTGCCGATCATGAGATTAATCTCACGGTCGAGGTCATGCAGCATCTCGGTGACAGCGTCACGCGCTGCATTGCGATGAGTTCCACCGACGGCCTGATGCGCGGCATGGACGCCGACGATACGGGCGCGCCGATCAAGGTGCCCGTCGGCGAGGCGACCCTCGGACGCGTGTTCAACGTGCTCGGCGAGCCGGTTGACCACAACCCCGAGCCGGTCGGCAACAAGGAGAGCTGGCCGATCCATCGTCCCGCACCGAAGTTCGACGATCAGGAGACATCGACGCAGATCCTCGAGACGGGCATCAAGGTCGTCGACCTGATTGCTCCGTACTCGCGCGGCGGAAAGATCGGACTCTTCGGCGGCGCAGGCGTCGGCAAGACCGTTCTCATCATGGAGCTGATCCACAACATCGCGACCGAGCACGGCGGCTACTCCGTCTTTGCGGGCGTCGGCGAGCGTACGCGTGAGGGCAACGACCTCTGGTCGGAGATGACCGAGTCGGGCGTTATCGACAAGACCGCGCTCGTCTACGGACAGATGAACGAGCCGCCCGGAGCGCGTATGCGCGTGGCTCTGACGGGACTCACGATGGCGGAGTACTTCCGCGACGTGCAGGGTCAGGACGTGCTGCTCTTCATCGACAACATCTTCCGTTTCATCCAGGCAGGTTCCGAGGTCTCGGCTCTACTCGGACGTATGCCGTCCGCCGTTGGCTACCAGCCGACGCTGACGACCGACGTCGGCGCTCTGCAGGAGCGTATCACCACGACGAAGAAGGGCTCGATCACGTCCGTGCAGGCGGTCTACGTCCCTGCGGACGACCTGACCGACCCCGCACCGGCTGCGACCTTTACGCATCTGGATGCGACCACCGTTCTCTCGCGCCAGATCGCCGAGCTCGGCATCTACCCCGCCGTCGACCCGCTCGACTCCACCTCGCGTATCCTCGACCCGCACGTCATCGGGCAGGAGCACTACGAGGTCGCGCGCGGCGTGCAGGCGGTGCTCCAGAAGTACAAGGAGCTGCAGGACATCATCGCCATCCTCGGTATGGAGGAACTCTCCGACGAGGATAAGCTCACCGTCTCGCGTGCGCGTAAGATCCAGCGTTTCCTCTCGCAGCCGTTCGCGGTCGCAGAGGTCTTCACCGGCTCGCCGGGCAAGTACGTTGCGCTCAAGGACACGATCCGCGGCTTCCGCGAAATCCTCGACGGCAAGTACGACGAACTCCCCGAGGCTGCTTTCTACATGGTCGGCGGCATCGAAGAGGCGATCGAAAAGGCTAAGAAGCTCAAAGAGGAGGAGTAACGGATGGCGACCATCAAGCTGGAGATTGTATCTCCCGACCGCATGGTCTACGCCGCCGATATCGACATGCTCATCGCCCGCTCCACGGGCGGCGAGATCGGCATCCTGCCGAAGCACATCCCCCTCGTCACGGGACTTCAGCCGCATGCCATGAAGATTCATGTCGACGCCAAGGAACAGCTCATTGCTGTGGCGGGCGGCTTCATGGAGGTCACACCCGAGAAGATCACCGTTCTCGCAACCGCTGCGGAGGAGCCGATCGACATCGACATCAACCGCGCGCAGCGCGCCTATGAGCGCGCACAGGAGCGTCTGCAGCTCCTGCGCGAGAGCCCCGATACACAGGACGGCATCATCGACGAACAGCGTGCCGTCCTGGCCTTAAAGCGTGCCGAAGCACGTCTGCAGGTGGCAAAAGCTCCGAACTCCGGAGCGTAAGAGGTATATGGAAACGCCCCAACCGCATTGGCTGGGGCGTTTTTGTCGTGTGTAACTCGATGCCCTTGTTGACCGAAGTAAAAAAAGTATATATAATACAAGAAAAGACGTTTGTTTTTTAGCTGAATGAATGGAGTACGTGATGAGCTTTAAGACCACGCGTGGATTGATGCGTCATCTTCGAAAACGTAATATCCCAATACAGGGAAGCCGTCAGAAATGTCAGTTGATGAATATGGGATATTTTCATGGCTATAAAGGCTACCGTTTTTTTGGAAGCACATCACGCAAAATTCCTTTTCAAAATTTTGATGAGGTATATCAGACAGTACAGTATGACAGCGCCTTGAAAGAATTGCTGTATGGCAGGATTATGCTGATTGAGACTGCTATCAAAAATCGGGCGATGGAACGCATCATGATTCATGCAGGATCCGAGCGAATTGATGATATTTTGGATCGTGTAATCTCAAGCTATAACAACACAAGTTCTTCACTTCCCGCAAACACTCGGCAAAAGGTACAGCAAAACAAGTTTGAACTGCAAAAGACAATTGATCAAATTATCTTGGAAGGTTATCGACGCAAGAATCCGCAAATTACACATTTTATACATTTGAATACGCAGCATGGCATTCCGATCTGGGCACTGTTCGAGATTATGACTCTGGGAAATTTTGGAAAAATGTTATCGTGCCTGACCCAGAACGTGCGAGAGGATATTTCAAAGCACTTGGATATGCGTACATCCATGGACACAAATCGCGAATTTGTATATAGATTTATATGGTTGCTAAAAGATCTCAGAAATGCCGTAGCACATAATTTGGTTGTTTTTGATACGCGCTTTTCCCATACGGATGTAACGAATACCATGAAAACCTATCTTGCACGTGAGAGTGGCCTGCCTCATGTGAGGTTCGATAACATTGGTGACTATATTGTTCTTATTGCATTCTTTTTGAATAGATTGGGGGTTACGAAGACAGAAAATAAACGGTTCCTGCGTAGTTATGTACGACTCTCTTCTGAATATGAGGCAAAAGTTTCTTCCGCTGTGGCTCATATGGTACTGCCGCATGGACTGCGGCAACGTATGAGAATCATGGAAAATCATCTCTGAGGGGTTGCATATAAGTTGTGGTTATAGTATACTTAGTACAGTAATTGGGGTATGTGTTTTCGGACGCATACTTGAGGAGTTGGCATTGCCCAACTCCTTTTATATTTTGGCACATTCTATAAATATGACCCCATACCGTCCACAGAAAGGAGGCATCTATGAATCTTGCCAACTACCGCACGTCCATCATTCTCGCCGTCACGTTTACGCTCCTGCTCTCAACGTTCTGGTTCTATCAGGACTTTGCGTTCATCATCTTCCTCTCACTGCTCCTACAGCTTCTCCTAAAGCCCGCAGTGGACTTCATGGAGGCACGGCGAATGCCGCGCTCGATTGCGTCGGCAATCGCCATCATCGCCTTCATCCTCGTGCTCGCCGCACTCGCGAGCATCATCTCGCGCTCCGTCCTTCCATCCTTTCAGCGGTTCGTTGCGGAGCTGCCGACCATCGGTCAGAGCCTGCAGCAGCTTCCCTTTCTCTCGGACACCGACTTCATCCAAGATGAGTTTGTGAACATCCTCGACCGTCTGCGCAGCGTCGGCGCAGAGCTGCTGCGTGCCTCGCTCTCCTTTCTCCTTGTTGCATTCGGGAAAGTCATCGACTTTGTCATCATCATTTTCGTATCGTTCTATCTTCTGAAGGATGGTCTCACGATCAAACTCTGGCTCACGGATCTCTTTCCGCACACAGCGCGGCGGCGTGTCCTCCGCCTCTTTGACACCCTGCTCATCGCACTGCGCGCCTACATCTGCAGTCAGATTGTCATGTGTGTTATCACGGGCGTCGTCGTCTTCGCGTATTTCAAACTGATGGGGCTGCCGTATGCCTCGGTCTTTGCCCTGCTGTCGGGCGTCAGCGAGTTTGTCCCCGTGCTGGGACCCACCGTCGCCTCGACCCTCGGCACGCTCATGACCGCCTCAGCGATGCGCGAACTCACCGTGCAGACTGCGCTCTTCTACGTCGCGCTTACACAGGTCAACCACAACGTCGTCTATCCCGCCCTCGTCGGCAAGAGCCTCCACCTCCACCCCGTCGCCGTCATCCTCGGCGTCGTCTTCGGCGGTGAGCTGCTTGGTGCGGCGGGGATGTTCCTCGCCGTTCCCTTCATCGTCATCATCAAGATTGTGATCACCGACATCTACCGCGACCGCAGGGAGATGCAGGGTGCGGAGGAGGAGTGACCCGATGTGGGAAAGCCGCCGGCTTTGCAATAACAATTCATACAGAAAGAAGCAGATGCAATGAAAAAGAAATTCTCTGAGATTCCGAAGATCGTATGGTTTCAGCTGTTCCTGCTGGCACTCGGCTACGCCTTTTATTCGGCGAACCGTCTGTCGTTCGGTGTCGGGCTCAAGGCGGTTGCGGCGAGCATTTCGCTGACCGCTGTTCAGCTCGGTACGATCAGCACGATCTTTACGCTTGGGCAGGCACTCATTGACATTCCCGCAGGCTATCTAGCAGACCGCTTCGGACGCAAGCGGCTGCTTGTCATGAGCATGGTCGGCCTCGGCTGCATGACGGCGCTCGTGACGACCTCATCGAACTTCATCAGCGCGGCGTTTTGGCGCTTTATGTTCGGTGTCACAGAGGGCTGCTGGAACATTGTCATGTACTCGGTGGCCGGCTCGATCTTCCCCGCAGCGCGGGCGATGCTCAACGGCCTTATGATGACGTTTTACTCGATCGGCGCATATGTCGGCCCTGCCTACTACGGGTGGAGCCTCGAGACTACGGGCGAGTGGAGCATCGGGCTTCAGCACATGGGGGCTGTGACGGTTGTTTTCGGACTCCTGCTCATCGTGGGGTTCAAGTCAAAGTACACGGACACGTCCAAGGATGTCAAGCAGCTTCATCTGGTCGAGGCGGTGCGCACCGTCGGCTTCAATAAAGTTGTCTGGCTTGCCGTGCTGATTCAGATTTTGAACATCATCCCGTACTGGGGATTCGCGTCGATGGGGCCGTATCTGTTCATGACGTACAAGGGGTTCAGTGCGACGGAGGCGGGGCAGTTCTTCGGCGCGATCTACGGCATCGGGGGACTCAGCGGTGTCCTCCTGGGTTTCTTCGCCGATCGCTTCGGACGGAGGCCAACGGTGCTCTTCCTCGCTGCGCTCAATGCACTCTGTGCGCTGCTCATCTTCCACGTCATGCCGCAAAACTCGCCGCTCCTCTACGTCGTCGGCGCAGTCATGGGCATCGGACTCCATGCGATCTACGTGCTCGGCTATACGATTGCACAGGACGGCGTGAGCCGGCAGCAGATCGGTCTCGCAACGGGCATTGTCGGCGCATCGAGCTACTTCCTCTCGTTCTTCTCGGGCCCCTTGATGGGCTTCCTGACGAGCACACTTGGCCATGCGGCGGCACTCGATATCATCGTCGTCGCCTTCGAAGCCGTGCTTGTCGTCGTTGCGTTCTTTATGAAGGAGACGCAGCACAGGGCAGAATCGAAATGACAGTGACTGCATCCAAGTAAAAATGGGGTTGTTGTACGAACATCAACGTACAACAACCCCATTTTCGTTTCCGTTAGTTTCTCGAGAGCAGCGCCTCTGTCAGCGCGTCCATGATCTCCTCTTCCCAGATATAGTTGCCGCTGAACTGTCCCGCGCTGCGCGGATCATCGTCCTCGGCAACAGCTTCGCCGTTCATGATGTAGACGAAGCCGTCCTTTGTCCCCGGGCGGAAGAATACGCCGGAGAGGAGACCGAACGCCTCGCCGTTATGGCCGACGAGATCGATCTCGTGTGTGCGGTTGACGCGCGATGTGCTGCCGCCCGCGATTTGTACCTCGCCAAGACCATAGGAGAGCAGAGTGCCGCCTGCCGTACTCCCGTTTTTCAGCGTCGGATCGTACTGCCACTGGGGGCGCAGCATCTCGGCGATGGAGGCGGGGGACAGGATCTGCTGCCCGCGGTAGCTGCCGCCGTTCATCAGCATCTCGAGGCAGTGCGTCAGTTCCTCGTAGGAGATGCGCAGACCGCCCTGCGGGGAGAGCATTGTCGCGTTCGTGCCGGGGACATAGCCCTTGAGCGGGAACCAGCCTTGAATGTCCTCGGCGTACGGGTTTTGCAGGTAGATGGACTCCTTCTTCGGCTGCTTGCCGCCGTAGTTGTCCGCCTTGCCGTACCAAGGACCGTACTCGTCCCAGCTGCCGTTCTCGTCTTTCTTTTGATAGATCGTGCCGAGCTTTGCAAAGTCCTTTTTGGCGAGGTTTCCGGGCACGTAGTCCGCCTTCGTGTTCAGCTGCTTCAGGATATGTTCCTTCTGGTAGAGATCAAAGCGCTCGCCTGTGACCTTCTCGATGATTGTGCCAAGGAGACCATAGTTGATGTTCGCGTAGCAGAAGTAGCTGCCGGGTGCCTCCTCTGCAGGCGCGAAGTGATCACCGTTTTCGTAGTAGCATCCCTCGGGTGTGAAAAACTCGCGCACGCTGACCGAGGGCGGGATGCTGTAGACCTTGCCGTCGCGCAGCGAGGATGTGTGGCTTGCAAGCATCCGCACTGTAATCGGTGTGTTTGGGTGTGCGGGATTGCGCAGGGGAAAGCCTAGGTAATCACTTACATCCGCATCGAGGCTGAGTTTGCCCGCTTCGACGAGCTGCATCAGTGTGAAGATGGTAAATTGCTTCGATACGGAGGCAATGCGAAAGCGTGTGTCGCGTGTAATTGGCTCCGTCGCTGCGGGATTCTGTGTGAGGAAGCGGCGGCTGCCCGCAAAGTGACTGTAGACTTCCTGCCCATTTCGATAGAGCACAACGCCGAGACCCGGAACCTTCGTCCCCGTATCGCCGAGCATAGCATCCAGACGCTTCGTCAACTGTGCTTCTGCGGCGGGGGAGAGGGCGGCAGCATGAGCCGTTGCCTGCATCATAGCAGGGGCTGGAGCAGGGGCAGGCTGATTCGCTGTGGCAAACGCCGCGGGCGTGCCCAAGACAAGCGTCACGCCGAGTACGAGTGAAAGGCGGCGCAGCGTGTAATTTCTGTTTCGCATAGGAGACTCCTTTCGTACAAATAAGATCCGCGCTGACTTCACGGAAGAATTGCAATATTGATTATAAAATAAAAGCGATCCATCGTACAATGGACTTTATGCCTAAAACGAAGTAATTTGCAAAAGAATTCTGTATACTTTATATAAAGATCGGAAAATGACGATGTGTATTTACGCATAAAACTATTGGAAAAAATGATAAATTCGAACTTTTAGGCATATGTTTGCAGGAAATCTTTGTATCTATGGCGTATTCTATATCCATGCGCAATACTGCGTCTTTTTTGTACGAGGAAAATGCAAGAGGAGGAAGACTGCCATGCGAAAACTCGGCCTCATTGGCGGCATCGGACCGGAGAGCACCATACCCTACTATCACGACATCCTCTATGGCGTGCAGGAGCGCGTTGGCAGAGCCTACTTTCCGCCGATGGTCATCGACAGCCTGAGCTGTTTCGAAGTCATGCCGATGGCGTCAGCAGGGAAGCGGGAGGAGCTTGCCGCATATCTCCTTGGCAGCATCCGAAATGTCGCCGCCGCCGGAGCGGACTTCGCCGCGATGGCCTGCAACACGGCGCATCTCGTCTTTGACGAATTGGAGCGGGAGTCGCCGATTCCTCTCGTCAGCATCGTTGACGTAACGCGCGACCGTGCCGTAGCGCAGGGATACCGAAAGGTCGGCCTCCTCGGCTCAATCGGTACGATGACGGGCGGCTTCTTTGAAAAATCCTTTTCCAAGACAGGGATCGCCATCGTGACCCCGCGCGCAGAGGAGCAGTCCTACATTGAGCATAAGCTCCTGAGCGAGGTCGAGCTTGGGAAAATCCTGCCCGCAACGCAGGAGGGCTTTCGTAAGATCACAGAGCGCATGGCGCGTGAGGACGGTATCGAAGCGGTCATCCTTGGCTGCACCGAGATCCCACTCATCTTTGCTGGGATGAAATCGCCTGTTCCCGTGCTGGATACGATGCGCATCCACATTGCGGCACTCGTTGATGAGATTATGAAGTAAACAAATACAGCGCACACAAAAACCGCCGCACTTCTGTGCGGCGGTTTGGTCTATAGGAATGGAGGATGGACTTAGATTAAGCAAGCATGGAACGGAGGAACCAGATCTGCTTTGCGTAGTTCGTGATGTGGTCTTCCATGAGGTTCGCAACGCCGAAGCAGTCATGTGCATCAGCCGCCTTGCGGATCTCAAGCGCCTGATCGCGGAGGAGTTCGAGGTCAGCAAGCGTGATCTCGAGAGCCTTCTTCTGATCAACAGCCTCGTCGCCGAGCTCCTTGATCGTTGCAATTGCGAGGTAGCCCTTCAGGCTCGCGACCGGCTGCGCGCCCGCCATCTTGAGCAGCTCTGCAGTCTCGTCGAGGACATCTGCGAATGCATCATAGAGCGACTCGAGGTACTCGTGGACGGACTTGAACTGGGAGCCGACAACGTTCCAGTGGAGGTTGTGGAGCTTGATGTAGCCGACGCCGATGTTGGCGATGTAGGTGTTGAGTGCGTTGTTAAGGTTTGCATCATTTGCGTGTGACATAGTGAAAAATCCCCTTTCATATTCATCTGTCGCAGATACCTTGTGTATCTGTTTCATATCTCATTACATGTGCTATTATATCCTAGAAGAATTTACTTGTCAATAGTTATTATTAAATATTTAGCTCTAAATCGAAAAAAATTGTGGGCCGCTTGTGGGAATGGCAGTGTTCCTATATGATAATGATATTTTCACGAGCCGCATGCCGAAGGAACGTCTGGAGAAGGCGCTGAAGCAGCGCGAGATGATCTCGGACGAGGACTACGCAAAGGTTATTGGGCTCGCGAATATCGTGCGTCCCGTGCGCAGCTTCCTCTTCAAGACGCCCGAAGTCTACGGTATGACCTACGAGGAGCACTTCATCCCGTCGATTGACGGCGTTCCGATCGAGATGTGGTACATTCCCGTAAAGGGTGCGCCGAGCGACAAGCTCGTTATCTTCAACCCCGCGCTGTCCAAGATGAAGATTGCGCTCTACAGTCAGTGCATGGGCGTCAACTCGCAGTATCACGCGATCTGTCGCCGTCCGGAGCTGTTTGAGAATGTGCGCTGCATGGTCAGTCCGATGGTCGTGTCGATGGCGGCCATCTTCGACCTTGTATCGAGCAAGGAGAAGGAGCTGCACTGGATCGAGAACACGCCGTACCGTTTCAAGGACGGCTACAACTATTTCGGCCGCGAGCCGGAGAAGGTGCTCGCCTTCCTCGATGCGCATATGAACTGAGCTGAAGGGACGCCTGCGGGCGTCCTTTTTGTTGTAATGAAGGGAAAGTCCCCTTGACAAATCCTTTTCCTCATGTATAATAACACATATCAGTTAAGTATGCGTTTTGGAGAAAAGGGGAAGAGATATGAGCGAGAAGAACTACCGCTTCGAGACCTTGCAGGTGCGCGTCGGGCAAGAGCAGCCCGACCCCGCGACGGATGCGCGTGCCGTGCCCATCTATCAGACGACCTCCTACGTGTTCCGCGACGCGCAGCACGCGGCAGACCGCTTTGCATTGCGCGATCCCGGCAACATCTACGGGCGTCTCATGAACCCAACGCAGGATGTGTTTGAGAAGCGCATCGCGGCACTTGAGGGCGGCGCGGCGGCACTCGCGTTTGCCTCGGGGGCGGCAGCAATCACGGCGACGTTCCAAGGGCTTGCCCATGCGGGCGATCACATCGTCGCGCAGCAGACCATCTACGGCGGCTCGTACAACCTGCTCGCCCACACCGTGAAGGAGTGGGGCATCGACGTGACCTTCGTCGACCCGAAGGCGGGCGCACAGGGCTTCGCGGAGGCGATCCGCCCGAATACGAAATGCGTATTCATCGAGACCGTCGGCAACCCGAACGCCGACCTCATCGACATCGAGGCGATCGCACAGGCAGCGCACGCGCAGGGCGTGCCTGTTGTCATCGACAACACCTTTGCCACGCCCTACCTCCTGCGCCCCATCGAGCACGGCGCGGACATCGTTGTGCACTCGGCGACGAAGTTCCTCGGCGGACACGGCGCGAGCCTCGGCGGCGTGATCGTAGACGGCGGAAAGTTCGACTGGAAGGCATCGGGACGCTTCCCGCACCTCACCGACCCGAACCCAAGCTATCACGGTGTGAGCTTTGTCGATGCGCTCGGCTCCGTCGCATTCGTCGTCTATCTTCGTGCACTCATCCTGCGCGACACGGGCGCGGCAATCGCACCGCAGAGCGCGTTCTACTTCATTCACGGGCTTGAGACACTCTCGCTGCGCGTCGAGCGTCATGTGGAGAATGCGCTGAAAGTGGTGGACTTCCTCGCGAAGCACCCGAAGGTCGCGAAGGTCAACCATCCCGCCCTGCCCAACCACCCTGACCATGAAATCTACAAGCGGTACTTCCCGCACGGCGGCATCTCCATCTTCACGTTCGACATTGTGGGCGGGCGCGAGGCGGCGTTCCGCTTTATCGACAAACTGACGCTGTTCTCGCTGCTCGCGAATGTCGCGGACGTGAAGTCGCTCGTCATCCACCCCGCGACCACGACCCACTCGCAGATGAACGAAGCCGAGCTTGCCGCCTCCGGCATCGGCGAGGGGACGGTGCGCCTCTCCATCGGTATCGAGCACGTTGACGATCTCATTGCGGATCTTGAGGAGGCACTCGCGGTGGTGTGACGGATTGCCGTTTGCCCCGCGCCGCAGTATCCTGAAAAAATCCTTGCCAATGCGCCCCTCACTGTGCTATAATGCGTCATGTCGCGCAAGCGCATGGAGAGGTGTCCGAGTGGTCGAAGGTGCTTGACTCGAAATCAAGTGTGGTGATGAGCCACCGTGGGTTCGAATCCCACCCTCTCTGCCAGTAAAATCAAGGCTTCCGAGCATTTCGCTTGGAAGCCTTTTTCTGTTCTATTTTTATTTTTGACATCATTTTTGACATCATGCCCTTTATCGGCCGTACTGTTCTTCACACTTGACCGCTTGAACCATGAGATGTATAATAATCGTGGAGAAGGTGCTATCGTGTAAACGATCACACCGCATGATGAATGAGAGAACCCGATAACTTGTCAGGTGGGTTCGATGGTTTTATTCGTGTACCCTTTTTCAGGGAGGTGGCTATTGTGGCAGCAGTAATTAGAAGGTTTTCTCGCATGCTTGCACATGGTGTCAACAGCATATCTCTCAGACAGAAACGGAACTATATGCAGCACGTCTCTACGCCTATGGAAATCTCACGGAAGAGCTGGCAGCGTACAGGCGACATGCTTAGGGCGTCAATGGAGCGCGTAGGAGGGGAATGTGTCGCAAGAGATCCTCGATAGGAGCGATGTTGACCTACGACAGCAGAGCGACGATACATCGGTAGAAACTCCTGATAATGGCGAAATTGCAGCTGTTTCCGTAGCTGCCGTAACCTATAAAGGTCCATTACCCCCACCTGCTATTTTGCAGGGATACAAAGAAATCAATCCCGCTTATGCGGACATGATAATGCAGGATTTTGTAAAGAACTCCGAGCATTATAGAAACGCAGAGATGGCGGAGTTGGAGGCGCAGATCAAAGAGAGCAGGATGGGGCAACGGATGGCATTCTTGCTCAGCCTTGCATTACTCTGTATTGTAGCGCTATCCGTCTGGCTCGGGAACATTACCTTTGCAGGGCTTTCAGGAGGAACTTTCATCGTCTTGTTGCTCGTCGGATTTTTGAAGAAAAATCAGCAACGATAGATAAAGGGGGCTGTTGCACGAAGACAAAAATTTGCCTTCGTACAACAGCCCCTTTCTGCGCCCTTTTTTCGGTGAAAAACAAGAATTTGGGCACATTTTGGGCACAAGAGATTTT
>NZ_ALKG01000032.1 GCF_000286455.1 Selenomonas sp. FOBRC6 | reverse complement strand
ACTGTTGCACGAAGGTAAATTTATCTTTGTGCAACAGTCCATCTTTTCGTATCGGGGCAGATCGGCGAAACAACGGTAACGAAAACTTGCACCTCTACAGAAAAGGGCACACGAATAAGGACGATTGCAATGCTCGCCCTTATTCGTGTGCCCTTATTGGTTTCTTTCCGACGTCTTCTTATGCCGCTTCTCTCAATGATACCAGATGCCGCTCCAACGTGCCGCTCTGTATCTTTTGATGCAGTTTGAAGACGTTGTGTGCCAGTGCCAGCAGAATGGTCTCACCCAAGACATTCGCACGCCCCCTCGTAAGAAAGCGGCGAAATCCAAAGGCTCCCTTGATCTGTGCAAAGACACCCTCTGCTTGGATGCTGCGGTTCATCCGCAGGACGATTCCTTCCGTGCTCTTGATCCGTGCAAGGTTCTTTGCACGCTCTCGTTGAAAGACCTTGGCAACCTCCAATCTCTTGGTTCGTTCCTCCATTGGTATCTTGCTGTGGTTGCCATGGATGCACTGCTTCTTTCTTTCGCAGCC
>NZ_ALKG01000031.1 GCF_000286455.1 Selenomonas sp. FOBRC6 | reverse complement strand
TGACCGCGCGCGACATCCTGACCGACAAGGCGATCGAGAATGCGATGGTCATTCATGCGGCATTCGGCGGCTCCACGAATCTCCTCCTTCACCTCCCTGCCATCGCACACGCAGCGGGCTGTCATATACCCGACGTGCGCGACTGGTCGCGCATCAACAAGGAAGTGCCGCGCCTCGTGAGCGTCCTGCCGATCGGTCCTGTCAACTATCCGACGGTGTTTGCGTTCATGGCGGGCGGCGTGCCCGAGGTCATGCTGCATCTGCGCCGCCTCGGGCTCCTGCACGAGGATGCGCTCACCGTCACGGGGGCGACGCTCGGCGAGAACCTTGACTGGTGGGAGCACTCCGAGCGTCGTGCGATATTGCGCAAGCGCCTCGAGGAGGTCGACGGACTCTCGCCCGATGAGGTCATCTTCACACCGGACGAGGCTCGTCGTCGTGGCATCGGCTCGACTGTGACCTTCCCCACGGGCAATATCGCGCCCGAGGGCTCTGTCGTAAAATCCACGGCGATTGACCCCTCCGTGATCGATGCGGACAAGGTGTTCCGCCACACGGGCAAGGTCAAGACCTTTACCTCGGAAAAGGCGGCGATTGCAGCGCTCAAGGAGCATGGGCGCATCGTTGCGGGCGACATCATGATCGTCATGGGCGGCGGTCCGAAGGGGACGGGCATGGAGGAGACCTATCAGCTCACCTCGGCGCTCAAGCATCTGCCGTTCGGCAAGCATGTCTCCCTCATCACGGACGCACGCTTCTCGGGCGTCTCGACGGGCGCCTGCTTCGGACATGTGGGACCCGAGGCGCTTGCGGGCGGCCCCATTGGCAAGCTGCGCGACGGAGATGTCGTGGAGATCGTTGTCGATACGGAGAAACTCGAGGGCAGCTTGAATTTCATCGGCACGGAGGAGGAGCCTCTGAGCTATGAGGAGGGCGCACGTGTCCTCGCATCGCGCAGTATGCAGGAGGGCGTCGAACCCGATGCCGATCTCCCCGATGATACGCGCCTCTGGGCGGCGCTGCAGGAGGTCAGCGGCGGCACATGGCGCGGCAATGTCTACGATGTGGAGCGAATTCTCGCCG
>NZ_ALKG01000030.1 GCF_000286455.1 Selenomonas sp. FOBRC6 | reverse complement strand
GGGTGACGTCTCCGGCGGCGCGGCAGCCGGCACGGGCAATCTGCTCAGTGTCAAGGGCGTGAACAGCGCCAAGTGGATTGCGGGCTTCCAAAAGGTCAGCTTCGATACGGCGGGTGTCGCTGCGGGTGCGACCATGCTCACCATTACGGATACCGCCAACCGGACGGCGCTCGATTGGAATGCGCTCACAGCCACAGGCACGGCGCGGGGCATTGATCTGATCTATCACGCGCAGGGCATTGACCTTTCGAACTACACGGCGGGCAGTGTAAAGTCCGCATTGAGCGCAGACGGCAAGAGCGAGTACGACATCGAAGCCGTCCGCGAGGGCAGCACTGTCAAGAGAATCGCCTATAACAGCTACCAGTTCAAGGACGCACGCACTGCCGAGAGCAGTATCTACAATGAAACATGGGGCGGACGCTCCGTCATCGGCAACACGACGACGGGCAACGAGATCACGGTTACGAGCGGTACGCATACGGACGTGTACGGCGGCTGGACGAGGGGCGCATCCTCACAGACTGCAACAGCGGACAAGGGCAACAGCACGGATAACAAGGTCACAGTCGACGGCACTGCCACGGTCAGCAGCAATGTCTATGGCGGTATGACGACTGTGTCGGGCGGCAAGGCATCGCGCAACGAAGTGACGATCAACGGTGGCACACTGAATGGCAGCGGCGATGTCTATGGCGGAAGTGTCGCC
>NZ_ALKG01000029.1 GCF_000286455.1 Selenomonas sp. FOBRC6 | reverse complement strand
GAGCGGGTACGGACTGCGATCCGTAACTCGGGCATTCAGCTGCGGCAGGAGCGGGTGACGGTGAATCTTGCACCTGCCGATGTGCGCAAGGACAGCTCGGGGCTTGATCTGCCGATTGCGGTTGGTCTCCTTGCATCCTACGGTATGGTTCCCGAGGCGGCAGTGCAGAGTGCGCTTTTCTCTGCGGAGCTTTCTCTTGACGGAAACTGCCGTCCGATCAGCGGCATTCTTCCGATGGCAATCACGGCGCGGGAACATGGTCTCACAGAGTTCTACGTTGCACCGTCGAATGCAGACGAGGCACTCCTCATTGATGGACTGAAGGTCTATGCGGTCGAGAATCTGGCGCAGCTTGTGCGTCATCTGACTGGCACAGAGGTGCTGACTCCTGCTGTGCCACAAGCAACAGAACAGAAAAAGGACGCCGCTTTCACCGATGACTTTGCAGACGTACAGGGGCAGTATCAGGCGAAGCGTGCGCTTGAGATTGCAGCGGCAGGCGGGCACAATGTCCTGATGGTCGGCGTGCCCGGCTCGGGCAAGACGATGCTGGCACGTCGGATGCCTTCGATCCTGCCGGAGCTGACGAAGGAAGAGGCCATCGAGATTACAAAGATTTACAGCATCTCGGGGCTGCTTGGCAAGGATACGGGGCTTGTGTCCACACGTCCCTTCCGCAGCCCGCACCATACCTCCTCGACGGTGGCGATGATCGGTGGCGGCAGCATCCCGCGTCCGGGTGAGGTGACGCTTGCCCATCACGGT
>NZ_ALKG01000028.1 GCF_000286455.1 Selenomonas sp. FOBRC6 | reverse complement strand
GGATTAACTTTCTGCCACGCTCTTTCTGGACGTAGAACGGCGCAATGAGTTCCATCCATTCTTTCCAAGGGATGATGGATTCCATGGCATCCAGGAAGGCTTCACGCTTTGTTGTTCTGTTACGGTTTGCGTATTCCATGTCTGTAAATGTTTGCTGCACCATTTTTGTCTCTCCCTCATCGTTTATTGTCTTTCTCTATTGTAATCTTTCGAGGTAAAGTTGCGCAACATAAGAATTTATCAGTGTTTCCTTAGAAAAACTATAATTTCATATTGACTTTTTTCGATTTGAAGCATATGCTTAAATCAAGAAATTTGGATTTGAGGTGAGAGTATGGCAACTATTTATGAGGAAAGAGCAAAAATCTTTAAAGCTTTAAGTGATGAGCGTAGGTTACGCATTTTAGAACTTTTGCAGAATGGAGAAAAGTGTACTTGCACTTTAACCGATGAAGTGAATATGCCTCAATCTTCGCTTTCCTATCACATGAAAATCCTATGTGAAGCAGGTATTGTGACAGGTCGTGAGGACGGTAAATGGACACATTACCAAATCAGCAAGCAAGGCAGTGAAAAGGTACTGGCTTTATTGAAAGATACGATTGCTATTGACGAAACAAATATGAGTTGTAATAAGTGTTCAAACACCTAAAATCCGTTCCAATATGGCAACGGTTTTTTTAGGAATATCAAATCGAAAATTCTTGATTTATGAGAAAGAGAGGTTAGGATATGCAGGCACTAAAAAGTGTTTGGGATTTCTTTCAGAATGAAATCCTCGGTATGAAATGGCTAAACCAACTGATAGGAAATCTGTTAGAAGCATGTGGTCTATCTACTGAGACTCGTTTAGGGGGAAGCGTTCAGTTTTTCATCTACGACACCATAAAAATTATGCTATTGCTGGGTGTTTTAATTTTGATAATTTCGTATATTCAAAGTTATTTCCCGCCGGAGAGAACCAAAAAGATATTAGGGAGATTTCGAGGAATAGGGGCAAATATGATAGCTGCCCTTTTGGGAACAGTTACGCCGTTTTGTTCTTGTTCGTCCATTCCAATATTTATCGGTTTTACCAGTGCCGGGCTGCCGCTGGGTGTTACGTTTTCTTTTTTAATTTCTTCTCCTATGGTAGACCTCGGCTCTCTTGTACTCCTTATGAGCATATTCGGCTGGAAAGTGGCAATCGTGTATGTTCTGCTCGGACTTATAATTGCTGTTGCAGGAGGGAGTTTAATCGAAAAACTACACCTTGAAAATGAAGTAGAGGAATACATTAAAAATGGAAAATCCGTTGATATTCCGCAGGAAGAATTGCACTTTAAGGATAGACTTCATTTTGCATGGGAACAGGATGTATCTACTGCGAAAAAGGTTGCACCTTATGTCTTGATCGGTGTAGGTATCGGGGCTATTATTCATAACTGGATACCGGAAGAAATCATTGTTAATATACTCGGAGCTAATAACCCATATGGTGTAATTATCGCAACTATTGCCGGAGTACCTATGTATGCAGATATTTTTGGAACAATTCCGATTGCAGAAGCACTACTGGCAAAGGGAGCATTGTTGGGCGTTGTTTTATCTTTTATGATGGGCGTTACCACTTTGTCCCTGCCTTCAATGATTATGCTTCGTAAAGCTGTAAAACCTAAGCTTTTATGGATTTTTATCGCAATCTGTACTGTCGGAATTATACTGGTTGGCTATCTCTTTAACACCATTCAGCCAATACT
>NZ_ALKG01000027.1 GCF_000286455.1 Selenomonas sp. FOBRC6 | reverse complement strand
TTAACTATGGTGTAGACGGTCTCTCTGGCTTTATCGTGACCGATGCGGCACTCGCCGCCGATCTCGTGCATTTCGGCTACGAGACGGATATTGCAAACTGCGGCAAGATGGCGGATGTTCTTCCTCAATCTGATTGCTTCTATTTCAAAGATAGATGCACGGATGCAGGAATCATTCATTCTGCGGCGAATTAGTCCAATACAAAACATATTGAAAGGAAGTGAGTGAAATGACGGATTGTATCTTTTGCAGGATTGCACAGGGAGAGATTCCTTCGACAAAAGTCTATGAGGACGATTTGGTGCTAGCGTTCCGCGACCTCGATCCGCAGGCGCCGGAGCACGTTCTCGTCATTCCGAAGAAGCATATCGCAAGCGTGCTGGATTTCGCAGAAGAGGATCGGGAACTGGCTGCGCATATTCTGACCGTAGTTGTGCCAAAGATTGCACGTGAGCTCGGCGTCGATGAAGGCGGCTTCCGCCTTGTGACGAACACCGGTGCAGATGGCGGACAGACGGTCGGACACCTGCATTTCCATCTTCTCGGCGGACGCTCCCTCGCATGGCCGCCGGGCTGACGGAGTGCACAACAGAGCGCATTAGGGCAGCATTATTTCACGTTATATTGTGGTAAATACTGCCTTTTTTGTTTAAGTTCCATCGCGGGCAGACGATATTATTGATATAAGATAGAATAGTGTGTCAATAATGATTGGAGGTGTCAGCGATGGTAGAACGTATTGAGCGCGTCATGCGCATAAAGCGTCTGCGGTTCAACAACGACGAGCTGTTTGAGCGCAGGAAAGGCTTTGAAGAGAAGGAACAAGGCGAGACATTCGCATCCATCTTTCAAGATGAGATCGAGAAGAAGAAACAGCGTCAGTCAGAAAATTCTTCTTCGAATCGAGCCTATCAGCTTGAGGTCGGTCGTCCGACGCAGTCCCTCTTTTATCAGGGGAAAGCTGATATCTCGGATGTGAAGGGGAAGCTCCCTCATGCCGGATGATTCCTACGGAATGCGCCTTGCACTGGCAGAGGCGGAGCGCGCCTATGCGCTCGGTGAGGTTCCGATCGGCGCCGTTATCTTGAATGACGCTGGGGAACTGATTGCCAGTGGATACAATCTTCGCGAGACGGAACATGATGCAACGGCACATGCCGAACTGATTGCGATTCGGCGTGCCTGTCAGAAGCTAGGGTGTTGGCGGCTCACGGGGCTGACCCTGTACGTGACGATCGAGCCGTGTCCTATGTGTGCCGGTGCAATTGTCATGAGCCGCATTAGCCGCGTTGTGTACGGCAGTACGGATGCGAAGGCGGGGGCGTGTGAATCGCTCTTTAACATCACGGGCTGCTCCGCGCTCAACCATCAGCCGGAAATACGCGCTGGCGTGCTCGCGGACGAGTGCTCAGAGATTATTAAGTGCTTCTTTCGGGAGCGCCGAAAAAATAAGGATTCCAGTATATAAGAAGGATACCCTTCATCACATCCGAAATGAATTTCTTGCAAAAAAGACATCCACAGCGCATTTGCCGTGGATGTCTTTACGTTTACGAAAGATTACTGCAGAGCTTCCTGCAATACCTTCATATTCTTTTTCATTGTATCAATGTATGCGTCCTTTGCCGCAGGCGTTGCCTCACCGGTGACAACAGGATCAAGCGTGTAGATCTTGGCGCCTGTCTCGCGTGCAATGGTCTCAGCGGCAGCGGGGGAGTACTGCGGCTCTGTAAAGAGTACCTTCGTCGGAAGTGCATTCACCTGCTCGATGGTCTCCTGCAGCTCCGTCGGCGTCGGCTCCGTTCCCGGCTCACGCTCTACCACGCCAATGATGTTCAGATTGAACTCCTTTGCAAAGTAGGGGAAAGCTTCGTGGAAGGTGACAATATCCTTGTGGGGCACATTGTCGAGTGCTGCGTGCATCTCATTTTTGAGCGCCGTGAGTTTTTCGATATAGGCAGCGGCGTTCTTCTCGTATTTGTCGGCATGTGCGGGATCGGCTTCCTTCAGCTGATCGGCAATGTTGCGCACCTGAGCAATTTCGTCGGTCACGCTGAGCCAGACATGGGGGTTATCGCCCTCATCATCGTGAATGAGTTCAATGCCGCGTGATGCATCGATGACCTTGAGCTTCTTCTGCTGCTCGGTTACCTTGTCCATGAAGTCCTCCATGCCGGCGCCATTGATGACAAACGCATCTGCCTTTTCCAGCGTCTTCATGTCCTCTGTCATGAGCTGATAATCATGCAGACAGCCGGTCTGGGGCTTCGTCATATTGTATACCTCGACACCGTCCACGCCGTCTGTGATGTTGATGGTCGCAACATACATGGGATAGAATGATGTCACGATGCGGAACGGTTCCGCACTTTTCTTTTCTGCGCCTTTGTCTGTGCCGCCGCAGCCGACCAGTGCGACGGAGAGGACGAGAAGCAGCAGGGATAGAATTTTCGTTGTACTGCGCATGGGTAACAGATCTCCTTAATGAATATAGCTGAACATTTTGTGGATTTTTAAATCTCACGCGTAAAATCATAGCGCAAGCTGAGATGTATTGTCAATACTCTAAGACAAAAATATAAAAATTTTTTATTGTTGCATACTATGTATAAATAGATGTTCAAGCGAACAGTTGATGATATCATCCTATGTTTTGTGAAAATTTCATTACGCGATTGACACGGATTATCTCTATGGGGTATAATGTCCTTGCATCATTTATCGGTGCAAAATTACTCCGCGCGTGGAGGGAGGGGAAATGCATGGCAAATGAAATCAAGGTCGGCAAGAACGAGTCGATCGATAGTGCTCTCCGCCGCTTTAAGCGTATGTCACAGAAGGCCGGCACTCTTGCCGAAGTTCGAAAGCGTGAACATTACGAGAAACCGAGCGTTCGCCGCAAGAAGAAATCTGAGGCAGCGCGTAAACGCAAATACAGGGGCTGATTGCAAAAAGGCATCCGTGGACAACTGTTCCGCGGATGTTTTTCTATTCTGTTCCTCTGAGGAAAGGATGAAGCATATGTCATTGATGGAAAAACTCACAGCAGATATGAAGGACGCTATGAAGCAGGGCGAGAAGGAGCGGCTGTCTGTCATTCGCCTCGTGCGCGGTGCCGTTCGTCAGGCTGAGATTGACGGCAAGAAGACGCTGAACGATGATGAGATCATCGGTGTAATCACGAAGGAAGTGAAGATGCGCCGTGACTCCATTGAGGAGTTTGAACACGGCGGACGCGCAGATCTCGTGAATAAGACCAAGGCGGAGATCGACATTCTGATGCCCTATCTGCCCGCGCAGCTCAGTGCCGATGAGGTCAAGAAGATCGTTGAGGAAGCCGTCGCCGAGGTCGGTGCGACAACTGCAAAGGACATGGGCAAGGTCATGGGCGTTCTCATGCCGCGCGTCAAGGGGCGTGCTGACGGCAAGCTCGTGAACGAAATCGTCCGCTCTCTTTTGAAATAACTCACGCGCATAACATAAAATCCCCGCACATTCCTTTTGACAAAGGTGCGGGGATTTTCGTATAATTGGGAATGGAATAGAACATCAATAGAACATCAAAGGAGTGCACGATATGGCAGAGAAGGA
Organism: Selenomonas sp. FOBRC6; assembly: GCF_000286455.1. Classification (GTDB taxonomy): domain Bacteria; phylum Bacillota; class Negativicutes; order Selenomonadales; family Selenomonadaceae; genus Centipeda. The sequence goes on along the minus strand of NZ_ALKG01000027.1, from coordinate 12,763 downwards.
CAAGAGGGATACGAAGCGAGACAAGCAGATGACACGCGAAGAGGCTCTGGAGAATGCACTCAAGCAAATTGAGAAAACGCATGGCAAAGGCGCTATCATGCGTCTCGGCGAAGCAAAGGCGAATATGAATATCGATGTCATATCGACTGGTATTCTGCCGCTGGACATCGCACTTGGCGTCGGTGGGATTCCGCGCGGACGTATCATTGAGGTATACGGCCCCGAGTCCTCCGGCAAGACAACCGTCACACTGCATATGATTGCTGAGGCACAGAAGGCAGGGGGGCTTGCCGCATTCATCGACGCCGAGCATGCGCTTGACCCCGAATATGCGCGCAAGTTGGGCGTCAATACGGAGGATCTTCTGATCTCTCAGCCGGATACAGGGGAGCAGGCGCTCGAGATTGTGGATGCACTTGTGCGCAGCGGAGCCATCGACATCATCGTCGTCGACTCCGTTGCTGCGCTGGTGCCAAAATCCGAGATTGAGGGGGACATGGGCTCCTCCGTTGTTGGACTCCAAGCTCGTCTCATGAGTCAGGCGATGCGCAAACTCACGGGTATCATTAGCAAGACCCGCACGGTCGCTGTCTTTATCAACCAGCTGCGTGAAAAAATCGGTGTGTCCTACGGCAACCCCGAGACGACGACGGGTGGTCGGGCACTCAAATTCTATGCCTCCGTGCGCATTGATGTGCGTCGTGCAGACTCCATCAAGCAGGGAACGGAATCCCTTGGCAACCGCACACGCGCGAAGATTGTCAAAAACAAGGTTGCACCGCCGTTTAAGACGGCAGAATTTGACATCATCTACGGTGAAGGTGTCTCACGTCTGGGCAGCATCATCGACATGGGTGTCGAGCTGGACATCGTGAACAAGAGTGGTGCATGGTATGCCTATGAGGGGGAGCGCCTCGGTCAGGGCAAGGAAAATGCAAAGGCGACCTTAGAGGAAAAGCCGGAGCTGATTGCCGAAATCGAGGAGAAGATTCGCACGAAACTTCTTGTGGAGGGAGCTGCGTCAAAAAAGAAAGGTTCGAAAAAAACTTCTGCAGATACGGATCAAGATGCAACGGATATTCCTGAGGAAGAGGCAATGCCGGAGATGGATGAATGAACGGCACGAGCGACGCGCCGAAGAAACGTGGTCGAAAATCGCAGGCAAAGACCGCACTTGTGACTGCTGTTGACTATCTTGCGCGGCAGGCACATAGCGAAAAGAAACTGCGTGAGAAACTCGAGCGCAAGGGTTTTCCAGAAGAGGAGATCGATGCTGCCATCGCACGCCTGATCGAACGCGGCTATCTGGACGATTCGGATCTCTGCGCGCAGCAGTTCATGTACCTCTACAACGAGAATCAAAACTCTGTCCGACAGATCTGTGCAAAGCTGATCCAGCGTGGGTTCGACCACGACCTCGTATGGAGTGTTGTGCCGGAGGATACCTTCGAGCGGGAGATTGCCACAGCGGAGCGCGTACTTGCAATGAAGTATCAGCCGACGGACAATCGTCAAAAGATGATGGCGAATCTCTATCAAAAGGGGTTCTCCGTCGATGCGGCACGTCATGCCGTGGAAAACTATACAGAGGGTGCAGAAGAATAAAAGTAGGAAAGGACTTCCATGATGAACAGACCCGATGCCGCCGAAATGATCTTAGTGCTCGATTTCGGAGGACAGTATAACCAGCTCATTGCGCGCCGTGTACGCGAGAACTCCGTATATTGTGAAGTACATCCACATACATTGTCATTGGATCGTATTCGTGAACTTGCACCGCGCGGCATTATTCTGACGGGCGGTCCGAACAGTGTCTACGGCGAGGATGCCGTTACTGCGCCAAAGGAGCTCTTTTCGCTCGGGATTCCCGTCCTCGGCATCTGCTACGGCGCGCAGCTGATAGCGTATCTCTACGGGGGGTGCGTCGAAACTGCACCAACAAGCGAGTACGGTAAAACGGAAGTAGACATCACGGACAAGAATTCACTTCTGTTTGACGGTATTCCTGCGAAAAACATCTGCTGGATGAGCCACACGGACTATATCAGCGAATTGCCCGCAGGATTTCATGCGACGGCAAGTACGCCCGTCTGTCCGATTGCAGCCATGGAGAACGCAGAGGAGAAGCTCTATGCCGTGCAATTCCATCCCGAAGTCATGCACACGGAAAACGGCACGGAGATTCTGCGCAACTTTGTCTATCACGTCTGCAAATGCACGGGTACATGGCGCATGGATTCCTTCGTCCAAAAGACGGTGGAGGAGCTGCATCAAAAGATTGGAACGGGGCATGCGCTCTGTGCGCTCTCGGGCGGTGTAGACTCCTCCGTCGCCGCCGTCCTGCTTTCCAAGGCAATCGGCAGCCAGCTCACCTGCGTCTTTGTCGATCACGGTCTCCTGCGCAAGAACGAAGGGGATGAGGTCGAGGCGGTCTTTGGCAAATCCGGAACCTATGATGTCAACTTTGTACGCATCAATGCACGCGACCGCTTCTATGCAAAACTCAAGGGGATAACGGAGCCGGAGCAGAAACGCAAAATCATCGGGGAGGAATTTATCCGCGTCTTTGAGGAGGCAGCACGCGAGATTGGTGCGGTCGATTTCCTCGTGCAGGGAACGATCTATCCCGATGTCATCGAAAGTGGTCTTGGAAAATCCGCCGTCATCAAATCGCATCACAACGTCGGAGGACTTCCCGATCACGTCGACTTCAAGGAGATTGTCGAGCCGCTCCGCCTCCTCTTCAAGGATGAAGTGCGTGCCGCAGGGCGTGAACTCGGCATTCCGGACTATCTCGTCGACCGTCAGCCCTTCCCGGGGCCAGGGCTTGGCATCCGCATCATCGGCGAAGTCACAGCGGAGAAGGTTCATATTGTGCAGGAGGCAGACGCCATCTATCGTGAGGAAATTGCAAAAGCAGGCATCCAAAAGAACCTCGGACAGTATTTCGCCGCGCTCACGAATATGCGCTCCGTCGGCGTCATGGGAGACGGACGCACCTACGACTACGCCGTCGTCCTGCGCGCGGTCGAGACCAGCGACTTCATGACGGCAGAGGCGGCACAGCTCCCGTGGGACGTGCTGTCGAGGGTCACGACCCGCATTGTCAACGAAGTGCGCGGCGTGAATCGCGTGCTGTATGACTGCACGGCCAAACCGCCAAGCACGATCGAACTCGAGTGACGGAAGAGCTGACAGTTTCCTAAAGAAAAGTTGACAGCAAGTCATGAATATGCTATTATCCTCTAACGTAGGCGTATAGCCTGTTTGGGCGTAAGCCCATCCCCAACCGCACGGCGAGGTCATGTAATCGGCACAGCCGAACCACAGCCGGCGAGTAACCATATAGGGAGGTGTTTTCATGTATGCAATCGTAAAGACGGGCGGCAAGCAGTACAAGGTCGCTGAGGGCGATACCATCTTCGTGGAGAAGCTCGAGGCGGGCGAGGGCGAGACAGTTGTTTTCGATCAGGTGCTGACCGTTGTGAATGACGCAGACGTCAAGGTCGGTCGTCCGATGGTGGACGGTGCGAAGGTGACAGGCAAGGTCATGGCACACGGCAAGGGAAAGAAGATTCTGATCTTCAAGTACAAGGCGAAGTCCAACTACCGCAAGCGTCAGGGTCATCGTCAGCCGTTCACGAAGGTCGTCATCGAGAAGATCGAGGCGTAATTTGTGATCTCGGTTGAAATCTTCACGAATGAAGACGGGATGATTACGGGGTATACAGTTGCAGGGCACAGCGGCACAGCGAAGCGCGGGCATGACATTGTCTGCGCCGGTGTATCGGCTCTGACCCAGTCGGCGCTTCTCGGAATCATGGAGCATCTGCATCGCACCGTCGATTATGACATTGCGAGCGGGAATCTCAAAATGCGGTTGAAAGAGCCGGACGATTCCACCGAGGCGATTCTGCGCACCATGTATATGGGACTCGCAGAAATTGAGAAGATCAGCCCGAAAGGTATTCGAATTCAGGAAGTAAAGGGGTGAACAGATTGTTCTCGTTTGATTTGCAGCTTTTTGCACATAAAAAGGGTGTCAGCTCGACACGCAATGGCCGCGACAGCCACTCCAAGCGCCTCGGCGTAAAGGAGCAGGCAGGTACGCATGTGACTGCAGGCAGCATCATCGTTCGTCAGCGCGGCACGCATTTCCATCCGGGGCACAACGTCGGCATCGGCAAGGACGACACGATCTTTGCAAAGATCGACGGCAAGGTTGCCTTCGAGCGCAAGGGGCGTCATCAGCGCCAGATCAGTGTGTATCCGCTTGCGGAGGTCGCTGTTTAACTTTGTTGTTATAGCCTGTGCCCTTGGGGGTACAGGCTCTTTTAGAAGCTGTTTTCACAAGTGAAATGCTGCACTTGCGAAAGCAGCTTCTTATGTAGGGGGACGTATGCAGTTCATTGACCGCGCACAGATTACGGTGAAGGCAGGAGACGGCGGACACGGCAAGTCTGCCTTCCGTCACGAGAAATTCATGCCGAAGGGCGGTCCGTCGGGCGGAGACGGTGGGCGCGGGGGAGATGTCATCTTCCGCGCTGACCGCAATCTGAATACGCTTCTCTCGTTCCGTTTTCACCGTAAATTCATCGCGAAGAACGGCGAGAACGGCGAACATAAGAACCAGTTCGGCAGGAATGCCCAGCACCTCTATGTCGATGTCCCGCCCGGCACGATTGTCACAGATGAGGCGACGGGAGAGGTGCTTGCCGATCTCACAGAGGTCGGTATGGAGGCTGTCATTGTGCGCGGGGGACGCGGGGGACGCGGCAATGCGAAGTTTGCAAATGCAGCGAACCGCGCGCCGTCCTTTGCTGAGTTCGGTGAGCCGGGCGAGAGCCGCAAGCTGCGTCTTGAACTCAAGCTCCTCGCAGATGTCGGTCTGGTCGGCTATCCGAGCGTCGGCAAGTCAAGTCTTGTCGCCTCCTGCTCTGCAGCACGTCCCGAGATTGCGGACTACCACTTTACGACGCTCACGCCCGTTCTCGGCGTCGTGCAGACGGACTACGAAAAGAGCTTCGTCATGGCAGATATCCCGGGACTCATCGAGGGAGCTGCCGACGGCGTTGGTCTGGGGCACGATTTCCTGCGCCATGTCGAGCGCACACGCCTCATCCTGCATATTGTGGATGCCTCGGGCATTGAGGGACGCGATCCAGTCGAGGACTACTACAAGATCAATACAGAACTCGCGCGCTACAGTGAGAAGATTGCGCGGCGCACACAGATTCTCGTAGCGAACAAGATCGATCTCCCCTCTGCGGAGGAGCATCTGCCGCGCCTAAAGGAACTCGCCGAACGCGAGGGGGTGGAGTTCTTTGCCATCTCGGCGGCGACCCGTGCAGGAGTGCAGGAGTTGATCGATCACGTCGGCGCATGGCTCGATGCCTATGTCCCGGAACCGGAGTCCGAGGAGGAGGAAGTCGCCGTCTTTGACCAGAATGCCGAGGATGACGAGAAGGTGACGATCTCGCGCAACGATGCGGGCGATTTCATTGTTTCCGGCAAGGCGATTGAAAAGCTCGTCGCCATGACGAATTTCAACAACGACGAGGCAGTACGCCGTTTTCAGTACATCTGGCGCCTCAAGGGACTCGATGAGAAGCTGCGTGCGCGCGGCATCAAAGAGGGCATGACCGTACACATCGGGGATATGGCATTCGACTATCAGGACTAAATTGGAGGAAGGATCTTGCTGCGAAACTCTCTGACCAGTAAACAGATTCGTAAGCTGCGCTCGCTCGGTATGACGGAGGACGCTGTCGTCATGATCGGGAAAGAAGGGGTGACGCCCACAGTTGTTGCCTCCGCACGCGAGGCGATCAAGAAGCGTGAGCTCATCAAGGTGCGCGTGCTGCAAAACGCCCCCGATGAGCCGGAGGACGCCATCACCGTTCTTGCGGAACGCGCCGATGCGAATCTCGTTCAGGTGATCGGGCGGAATGGTCTGCTCTTCCGACGCAATTTCGACAAGCCTAGGATTGAGCTATGAGTGCAAGGCATCACCTCCGCTCCGCAAAACGCATTGTCGTGAAGGTGGGGACAAGCACACTCACACATCCATCGGGCGGCATGAATCTCCATCGCATCGAGCATCTCGTGCGCGAGCTCATCGACGAGGCGAATCAGGGCAAGGACATCCTGCTCGTCTCCTCCGGCGCGATTGCAGCGGGGATGAACGCCCTCGGACTTGCAGAGCGTCCCGCAAGCGTACCCACGCGGCAGGCGCTAGCGGCAATCGGACAGGGGGCACTGCTCCACATCTACGAGAAATTCTTTCACGAGTACGGGCGCACGATGGCTCAGGTGCTCCTCACGAAGGAAAACGCCGCGCGTCACCATCAGTACATGAATTCACGCAACGCCCTCCTCGCGCTCCTCGGCATGAATGTCATTCCCGTCATCAACGAGAATGACGCCGTTGCAGTCGATGAGATCAAGATTGGCGACAATGACAATCTGTCCGCCGTCGTCGCCGCGCTCGTCGATGCCGACGCGCTGATTATTCTCTCGGATATTGACGGAGTATATACGGCGAACCCGCGCACGGACACATCTGCGAGACTGATCTCGGAGATTCCGGAGATCACGCCGGAGATCGAGCGCATCGCGGGCGGGGCAGGCTCCGCGCAGGGCACAGGCGGTATGCAGACGAAGATCGAGGCTGCAAAGATTGCCCAGAACGCCGGCGTGACGATGGTGATTGCGCGCGGTGACGAGGACGGCATAGTCCGCAGCATCCTGCACGGTGAAAAAATCGGGACGCTCTTTCCGGCTCGTGAGGCTCATCTCAGGACGCGCAAGAGCTGGCTCGCATTCGGTCAGCGTCTGATGGGGGAGATCTCCGTAGACGAAGGCTGTATCCTTGCCATGCGCCGTGGGGCGAGCCTGCTCGCAGTCGGTGTGACCGACGTTTATGGTGAATTCTCCGCAGGGGACACGATACGCGTCCTCAGCCCCGGCGGACAGGAGATCGCACGCGGCATTACGGCATATGATGCCGCAGACATTGCACGTCTGATGGGGCATCAGACGGCAGACTTTCCGACGCTCGTCGCGGATGCGGCACATGAGGAAGTCATTCATCGGGACAATATGGTTCTGATGGTATAAGACGGGATAAGGAGTGTAGACGATGATGGAGCAGGAGATTCACGCACAGGCAGAGGCGGCAAAGGCGGCATCCTATCGGCTTGCAGTGCTGCGGATGGACGAGCGGAATGCGGCGCTCTATGCGATGGCAGACGCTCTGATCTCGCATACGGACGAGATTCTCCATGAAAATGCGGCAGATGTCGAGGAGGCTTCCCACGCGGGGACACGCGCCTCCTATCTGGATCGTCTGCGCCTTGATGAGGAGCGCGTTGCGGGAATGGCAGAGGGACTTCGCCTCACGGCGGCACTGCCCGACCCGCTTGGCGGGGAGGACTACTCGGTACGCCGGCCCAATGGGTTGGAGATCAGGCGGATGCGTGTCCCGCTCGGTGTCGTCGGCATGATCTACGAGGCACGTCCGAATGTGACCTCCGATGCAATCGGTCTCTGTCTGAAATCGGGCAATGCCGTCCTGCTGCGCGGCGGCTCGGATGCGCTCCGCTCCAATCGTATCATAGCGGATGTTCTGTCGCGCGCCGCATATAGTGCGGGTATTCCGACAGGTGCAATCCAGCTGCTTGCAATGAAGGAGCGTGTTGCCGTCGATGTCATGACCCATCTGACGGGGCTGCTCGATGTCATCATCCCGCGCGGCGGCGCGGGGCTCATCCGCCGTATCGTCGAGAGCAGCACGGTTCCCGTCATAGAGACAGGCGCGGGCGTCTGTCATATCTACGTAGACCGTGCGGCTGATACCGCGATGGCACTCCTCATTGTGGAGAATGCGAAGGTCTCACGTCCCTCCGTCTGCAATGCGGTGGAAACGCTGCTCGTCCACGAAAGCATTGCAGCGGAGTTCCTGCCGCAGATGGCGACGCTCCTCTGTGCAGACGGCGTGGAACTGCGCGGATGTGCTAATACCTGCCGCATCCTGCCGAACATCGCTACGGCGACGGAGGAGGATTGGTCAACCGAGTACGGGGATCTCATCCTGTCCATCCGTATCGTGGAAGATCTCGATGCAGCTGTCGCGCATATCAATCGCTATAATACGGGGCACTCCGAAACGATTGTCACGAACGACATACGGACGGCACATGACTTTCAACAGAGAGTGGATGCCTCGACCGTCTATGTCAACGCCTCGACGCGATTTACGGACGGCTTTGAGTTCGGTTTTGGTGCAGAGATCGGCATCAGTACGCAGAAGCTCCACGTGCGCGGTCCGATGGGACTGGACGCCCTGACCAGCACGAAGTATCTCGTCTATGGGGAGGGGCAGATCCGCGGGAGTGTCCCCCACGAAAAAATGAGCGCATGCGACACCTGAATGCCTATCTGCGTACGATCAGGCAATATGCAACGTCGCCAAAAGGGCGTCACGATATACTTGACTATCTGTATGCAGGCGTTATATTTATATTGACGACTGTGCTCATAATGCTATTTCTGCGGATCGTGAGGTGAGTGCGTTGAAGCAGCGCATCGGAATTATGGGCGGCACATTTGACCCAATCCATATGGGACACCTCATCACTGCGGAAATGGTGCGCGCTGACGCGCATTTGGACGAGATTCTCTTCATTCCGTCCGCACGTCCGCCACATAAGGATGGGGCGCGTGCGGCATCCGCCGAGGATCGCCTCATCATGACGGAGTATGCGGTCGCAGAGAATCCTTATTTTTCTGTATCCGACGTCGAACTGCGGAGAGATGGTCCTTCCTATACAGTGGATACGATTGCGCAGCTGCGCACTGATTTGGGAGATGCGGAGCTCTTCTTTATCACGGGCGCAGATGCCATGAACGACCTCTATCTCTGGCACGAGCCGGAGCAGCTGCTGCGTTCCTGCCGCTTCATCGTTGCGACACGGCAGGGCGTTCCGCTGGACGAGGTGCTGATTGCAGAAAAATTTACGGTGGAGGATCGCAGTCACATCGAGGTGCTGCCGACGCCGCATTTGGAGATCTCCTCGACCGTTATTCGCGCACGCATCCATGCGGGACTGTCCATCCGCCATCTTGTGCCGCGTGTCGTAGAAGAGTATATTGAGAAACGGGGGCTGTATCGTGAGTATGACAAAGAGCTATGAGGAGATGCGTGTCATTCTGGAACAGCAGCTGACCCCAAGCCGCTATCAGCACTCCCTCGGCGTTGCGGATACGGCTGCCGCGCTGGCACGCCGCTTCGGCATGAATGAGGAACGTGCACACGTTGCGGGGCTCCTGCATGACTGCGGACGCGTATACGGAACTGCGGAACTTCCTACAGAGGCTCGCCGGCGCGGGATTCCCATCGGAAAAATCGAGTCTGCCATGCCGCTCCTCCTCCATGCCTATGTAGGTGCCTATCTGATCTACGAGGTCTACGGCGTGAACGATGCGGCGATTGCGCAGGCAGTCTGGCGGCATACGGTCGGCGGGGCGAACATGACGGCACTGGACAAGATCATCTACTATGCGGATATGATCGAGCCGTCGCGCGCGTATCCCGAGGTGGAGCATCTGCGTGAACTTGCCCGCACGGCATCTTTAGATGAGATGATGCTCGTCGGACTGACGGAGTCCATCCTCTTTGTTGCGCAAAAGGGCGGGCTCATTCATCCCGATACGATCACGGCGCGAAATGAACTTATTCTGAATCTCCGTTGACAAACGTGCTATGCTGTAAATAAGAGAGGGGGTGGCGATGTCGGAATACGATGCAGAGGAGCTTGCTGCACAACTACAGAGCGAAAATTCGCGTGAGAATATAAAAAAGCGTCGCAGTCAGCGGGCACGCCGCCGCCGCATGGCATTTCTGAAGGGAATCTTCCGCCTCATCTGCACGATCTTCCTGCTTGCGGCAGTCGGAATTGGCGGCTATTACGTCGTGGGCTGGGGCGTTCAGGCATATCGAGATGTACGCGATATGTACGAGGCGTACCTCATCAGGCAGGAGGCAAATCGGGGCGAGGTGGATGTCCGCTTTGACGGTTACACCAACGTACTCGTTCTCGGTCTGGATGATGCTGTCAACATGGATAACGCGGAGGAGAAGCGTGCTGATGCCATTCTCCTTATCAGCATGGAAAATACGACGGGCAAGGTACGTATTCTCAACATCCCGCGCGATACATGGGTCAAAATGGCGCAGGACAAGGGAGAGACGCGGCTCGCCAATGTCTACGCCGTGGGGGGGGCGCCCCTAATGGTGCGGACAATCAATCAGATGTTTGATATCTCCATTCATCAATATGTCGTCATCGACCTTGCAACATTCGGACAGATTGTCGATGCCGTCGGCGGCATTGATCTCTATATCGAGCGCAATATGGACTATGACGATCCGGAGGCAGGACTGTCCATCCATATGAAGCAGGGCTACCGCCATCTGGACGGGGTAGGTGCAGAGCATTATTTGCGCTATCGCAGCGACGATCTCGGCGATCTCGGGCGCACGCAGCGCCAGCAGAAATTTGTCAAGGCATTCTATGCCAAACTGCTGCGCGTTGATACACTGCCAAAGGTTCCTGCCATTGCAGATATTCTAAAGCAGAACGTCACGACGAGCGCCGAGCTCTTTGACTCTGTGCATATTGGCAACGTCATCCGAAAGCTGAACATCGAGCCGCCACGCACCATCATGCTGCCCGGGGACTTTTCACGGGACGATGATACCGTTTGGATTATGGATCGTGCGGCAACAGATGAGATTATTCATGAACTTTTCCCGCCGGAGGCGGGTACGGAGAAGCAGGAGGAGTAAGATTTGACAGAGCAGCAAAAATGCCGCGTGATTTGTGCAGCGGCAGATGAGAAAAAGGCTCGCGATATCGTGGAGATGGACATGATCGGTCTCATGTCGACGAATGATTATTTTGTGATCTGCTCTGCGAATACGGCGACGCAGGTACGCGCAATCGCAGATAACATCGAGGAGAAAATGGAGGAAGCGGGTATTTCGTTCCTGCACAAGGAGGGTTACCGCGAGGGCGAGTGGGTTCTGCTCGACTACGGCGATACCGTCGCACATATCTTCCAGCAGGAGGCACGCGAATACTACGCCCTAGAGCGCCTGTGGGGCGATGCGAAGCTGACCCCGTACGAGGAATAGAATTCATGCAGGAAAGAACGCAGAGGGACAAAGAGGCACGGCGTCCGTGCAAATACGGGCCAAGTCAGGTTGCCGAGCTCACCGCCGTGCGCGAAAGTGAGCTAGGCGTATTTCTGGATGCGGAGACGGGCAATACAAACGACGATATCCTGCTGCATACCATCCAGCAGACTGCGCCTGTCAAGGTTGGCGATCGCGTCCGCGTCTTTCTCTATCTGGATCCGAAGCGCAGGCTGACTGCGAGCATGCGCACCCCACGCATGAAGGAGGGGCAGGTCGCCCGTCTGCGCGTCATCAACGTCACGAAGGAGGGCGCGTTCCTCGATGTCGGCGCGGAGCGCGGCATCTTCCTGCCCTATGCGGGGATGCGCGGCCGTCCGCAGATCGGCGAAACCGTATGGGCAAAGCTTTACACGGATAAATCCGGACGGCTCGCGGTGACAATGGAGGTTGAGGACGAGCTCCGCCGCGCCTCGCGTCCTGCCGAAGGGGTACGCGTGGGAGATCACCTGAAAGCTTCGGTCTATAATATCACCGAGCGCGGTATCTTCCTCTTTACCGAGGAACGCTACATCGCATTTATCGATCATCGCGAGGTTCAAAATCGTCCGCGCGTAGGAGAGACCGTGGAGATACGCGTGACCTATCTACGTGAGGATGGACGCCTAAACGCGTCGCTCAGACCTCCCAAGGAGACCGCCCGCATCGAGGATGCGGATCGTCTGCTCGCCCTCCTGATGGAACATGACGGAAAGATGCCCTACACCGATGACACATCGCCCGAGGTCATTCAGGATCGATTTCATATCAGCAAGGGGGCGTTCAAGCGCGCACTTGGCAGACTGATGAAAGACGGTCTCGTTGAGCAGCGCGATGGATGGACATATTTAACAGAGAAATAGTTTTTTATCAAAACAGGCAGGATTTTTTCCCCGAAGGGCGAATAGAGAGCATAGCAAACAATGTTTACGAGCATGGGGGAGAGAGATAAATGGCAGAGACTGTTACAGAAGAGAGAAAAGGTATCCTGCTTGAGACAGGTACAAACGAGTTTGAGATTGTCGAGTTCAGCATAGGGAAGGTGAACTACGGCATCAATGTTGCGAAGGTACGTGAGGTCATCACGCGCGCACCGGTGACTGCTATGCCTGAGGCACATCCCTACGTCGACGGGCTGTTCACGCTGCGCGGTAAGGCAATTCCGCTGGTCAACATGGCGCGTTGCCTCAATCTCCAAACGGCAGACGAGCTTCAGAATATCATTGTCACGGAGATCAACAATTACGATATCGGCTTCCTCGTCGGCAGCGTCTACCGCATTCACCGCATCTCGTGGAAGAACATGGAGCCCGCGCCGAACGTCGGAGAAGGCTCGCGCGTTGTTGGCATTATTAAGATGGAAGATCGCATTGTCCTCCTGCTCGACTTCGAAACGATCATTGCCGAGATCAACCCGGAGATCAATCAGAAGCTCACAACGGTTACGGAGGCGACACAGGATGCGAAGACGCGCCGTGGTACGGCTCATATCGTCGTTGCAGAGGACTCCAAGATGCTCCGCGACCT
>NZ_ALKG01000026.1 GCF_000286455.1 Selenomonas sp. FOBRC6 | reverse complement strand
GGTGACTATGCGCGGGGGCGTATTCCGAAATTCCTCCTTGTCGGCAACGGTTCCACAGGACTGCTTGAGGCGACGGAGTACAATTCGGAGGAGAATGTCGCGCGTCTTGTCGGTGCGCTCGACGGCTTCTTTATGGAGTCCCGCTTCTATGACGGCTACGAGGAGGACGGGGAGAAGGCGGAGCGCAACGATGCGGAGACGGATGAATTCCTCGCTGCGATGCTGCGCAAGCCACTGCTCGCGGGCAAGCAGGTCTTTATTCTCGACTATGTAAAGGGCAAGAAGATCCGTCACGTGCAGGAGTTGGGCGCGGCGGAGGGCTATGTCGCCGACGGCGGCGACCGCCTCCTCGATGTGATTCCCGACCGTCGCCCGATGCACGAGAATGCGGACGATGTCACGCAGCTCAGGCAGGTGAAGAACTTCCTCGTGCTGCTGAATCCCGAGCATTTCAAGACACGTGAATCCTACATTGCCGCGCTCGCCGCGACGAATTACGATCTCCTCATCGTCGATCTCTACTATGACGATCGCCCGCTCACGCGCGAGGAGACCGCGCGGCTGAAGCGCAAGGCGAACGGCGGACAGCGCCTTCTCCTCTCCTACATGAGCGTCGGCGAGGCGGCGGACTACCGCCCCTACTGGCAGAGCAAATGGGCGAATGAGCGTCCGCACTGGCTCGCAGAGCCGAATCCCGCGTGGCCGGGCAGCTACAAGGCGCGCTACTGGTCCAAGGAATGGCATGACCTCCTCTACGGCAGTCCAAACGCCTACCTCGACATGATTATGGCGGCGGGCTTCGATGGCGCGTTTCTTGATGTTATGGACGCGTGGCAGTATTTTAGAGAAAATGAATGAACATAAAAATGGGAGACACCGTGAAGATGCGGTGTCTCCTATTTTTGTGCGATTTTAGGCAAATGCCTCGGCGAGATTCTGAAGTCCCGTTTCGAGTGTTGCCCACGGACAGGCGATGTTGATGCGCTGAAAGCCGCTGCCGCCTGCACCGAAGATCGGACCGTCGTCGAGCCAGAGATGCGCGTCGCGGATGATCTTCTCGTTGAGTGCCTCGTCGGTCAGTCCATAGGCGGAGAAGTCGAGCCAGAGGAGGTACGTTCCCTCGGGTTCGATGATCTTCACCTTGGGCAGATGTGCCGCGAGGAAACTCTTGGTGCGTGCGTAATTCTCCTCAATGTAGGCGAGCAGCTGCGTGAGCCACTCCGCGCCGTGCTCGTATGCTGCCTTTGCACCTGTAAGCCCAAGTGTGTTCGGCTCGTCGTAGCCCGTGCGGCCCAGCTCCTCCTTGAAGCGGCGGCGCAGCTGCGCATTTCGGATGAAGATGTTGGAGATCTGCAGCCCCGCGAGATTGAAGGTCTTGCTCGGCGAGGTGCAGGTGACGGTGATCGCCGCTGCCTCCTCTGAGAGCGAGGCGAACGGGATGTGATGGAAGCCTGGGCGCACGAACTCTTCGTGAATCTCGTCCGCGACGACGATGATGTTGTGGCGCAAGCAGACGGCGGCGAGCTGCTCGAGCTCCGCACGCGTCCAGACACGTCCGACGGGGTTGTGCGGGCTGCACAGGATGAAGAGTTTGACGCTGTGCTCGATGACCTTTTGCTCGAAGTCTTCAAAGTCAATCTCGTAGTGCCCCTCGATGAGGCGGAGGGGACTATCGACAAGGACGCGCTCGTTCTGGCGAATCATGTTCGCGAACGGGTAGTAGACGGGCTGCTGGATAAGAATGCTCTCGCCCTTTTTCGTAAATGCGCGGATGGCGTTTGCGATGGCAAAGACAACACCGGGCGTGATGATGAGGTCGCTGCGCTCGACGGTCCAGTCATGGCGTGTGCGGAACCAGTTCTGAAGAACGGTGAAATAGTCGTCCTTCACCTGCGTATAGCCGAAGATGCCGTGATCGGCGCGCTCCTTGATGGCGGCAATCACGGGGGCGGGAGCGCGAAAGTCCATGTCCGCGACCCAGAATGGCAGAATGTCTGCGGGGTAGCCGCGCTCAGCGGCGAAGTCGTATTTCAGACAGGAGGTGTTCCTGCGGTCGATGATTTCGTCAAAATTAATGGGCATATACATTATCCTTTCTGAGCAGCTTTCTTGAGCGCCTGTTCCAGATCCTCTTTCAGATCGTCCACGTCCTCAAGCCCCACGGAGAGGCGGAGGAGGCGGTCATCCAGTCCCGTGCGCTCAATGAGATCCTTCGGCATCTCCGCGTGCGTCTGTACGATGGGGTAGGTGAGAAGGCTCTCGACGCCGCCGAGACTCTCGGCAAATGCGATGAGCTTTAGATGTGCAAGGACGTTCTGTGCGATTTCAGGTGTTTTTACCTTGAACGAGATCATCGCACCGAAGCCCCTGCTCTGCGACTGCTGCAGCGCATACTGCGGATGATCGGGGAGACCCACATAGTAGACATCTGTGACCATGGGCAGTGTGCGTAGCCACTGGGCGATGGTGAGCGCACTCTCCGCTTGACGCTCGACGCGCACGCCGAGTGTCTTCAGGCTGCGCAGCATGAGCCACGAGTCCATCGGGGAGAGGTTCGGACCCTCGGATTTTACGAGAAGTTCGATTTCCTTTGCGAGTTCGGATTCCGCGTCCTGCACAGCGAGGACGCCGCAGATCACATCGTTGTGTCCGCAGAGATACTTCGTGGCGCTCTCGAGGACGATGTCTGCGCCGAGGGTGAGCGGCTTTTGGAAATGCGGTGAAAGGAAGGTATTATCTACAACGAGGAGGGCGTCATGCGCGTGTGCAGTCTCTGCGAGCGCACGGATGTCGGTGACGAACATCATGGGGTTCGAGGGAGTTTCAATGAAGACAATCTTCGTCTCTTTCCGCATTCTTTCCCGAACGAGCACGGTGTCGCGCATATCGATGTACTCGAAGTCGATGCCATAGCGGTTGTAGATGTCGTTTGCGAGTCGCACCGTGCCGCCGTAGAGATCTTCGGGCAGGAGTACATGGTCGCCCACCTTGCAGAGCGCAAAGACGAGGTTGACCGCCGCCATGCCCGAGGAGAGCGCCCATGCACGCCCGCCCCTTTCGAGAAGGGCGATCGCGCGCTCAAAATCGCAGCGCGTCGGGTTGGCGACACGCCCGTAGTCGTAGCCCGTGCTCTCACGGAATGCTGGATGGCGGAATGTTGCGGACAAATAGACGGGCGTAGTGAGTGCCCCCGTCGCATCATACGCGTGACAGCCATGTACCTCGGCAGAGAAATCCTTCATAAATATGTCCTCCATCAAATATATTCTTTATGTGGTTTCCATTATACGCGCCCGTTCCATTCCATGTCAACAAGAAAATATATAAAACATACTTGACAAGAATGTTATTTCCGTGTATGATATGTACAAAATAAAACATATAAACAAACAATGTTTTTAGGAACGGAGTATAACATGGCAACAGGAAAAAAAGAACTGGTACTGAATGCGATGGATCGCAAAGAGGTGGAGCGCGTGCCTGTGGGCTTCTGGTTCCACTTCCTCGACGATGAGATTCATGCGGACGCATACACGCATCCCGAACTCGAGAAGAAGGTGCTGGATGGGGAGCTTCGCTTCATTGAGGAGTCTCAGCCGGATTTCGTAAAGATCATGACGGACGGCTTCTTCTCCTATCCGAATCCCGTCGTGCAGAAGGCGCGGACGGCGGCGGAGCTGGCAAAGGTGCAGCCGCTCCCGGACGATCATCCCTTCTTCACGCGGCAGGTCGCGTATGCGAAGGAGATTACAAAGCGTTACGGCTCCGAGATTGCGACGTTCTACAATCTCTTCTGCGCGGGCACGACGATCAAATTCATGCAGCCGGGCACACTCGCTGAGGATGAGGCATTCCTCGCCCGCCTCGTACGCGAGGACAAGACGGCAGTGAAAGCGGCGTTCGATGTGATCTCTGCGGATCTGGCGAAGCTCGCTGACCGCATCATCCGCGAGGCGGGCGTGACGGGCATCTACTTCAGCCTGCAGAACCTCGTCGGCGAGGGCGCAGATCGTGCCGTCTATGAGGAGGTCTTTGCACCGGGCGAGAAGGAGATCCTGCGCGTTGCGAATGCGGCAAGCCCGTACAACATCCTCCACATCTGCGGCTATGCGGGACATCGCAACGAGCTCGAGTGGTATCGTGACTACGATGCGAAGACGATCAACTGGGCATCGGTGGTTGAGGGCGTGCCGCTCGAAGAGGGACGTAAAGTTTTCCCCGCACACGCACTTCTCGGCGGCTTTGGCAACCTTGCGACGGATGTCCTTTACAGCGGCACGCGCGCAGAGGTCGAGGCAGAGACGCAGCGCATCCTCGCGGCGGCGGGACGTACGGGCGTCATCCTCGGTGCGGACTGCACCGTGCCGCGTGACATTGATTGGAATCGTTTTGCATGGGTACGCGGCGCAGCAGGCGCGCGATAAAGGAGAGAACTTTAATGAACTTCAAGAAAATCAGCAAGGCGGCACTCACGGGACTCCTCGCAGCGGCACTCGCCGCAGGACTCGCGGGCTGCGGCAAGGACAGCGCGGACGGCGCAAAGTCCGCAGACGGCAAGAAGACGATCACGGTCGCACATACGAACTACTATGTGCCCTATGACTATGTGAACGAGCAGGGCGAATCGGACGGCTTCGAGGTCGCCGTGATGAAGGAGGTAGCGAAGAAGCTGCCGCAGTACGAATTCAAATTTGTGCCGACCTCGGACGATGATCTCCTCATTGGCGTCGAGTCGGGCAAGTACACGGTCGGCACGAAGGGCGTCTGGATCACCGAGGCGCGCAAGAAGAAGTATGTCTTCCCTCAGAACAACATCGGCGCGAGCGTGATCGGCCTCGCCATCCGCAAGGATACGGCGAACGAGATTGTGGATCTCCCATCCTTTGCGAAGTTCAGCGGCAAGCTCGTCCCCATCGCACCGCAGGACGCGCGCTACATGGTCATCGACAGCTACAACAAGGAGAACCCGGGGAATGAAATCAAGCTGACCTCGTCCGAGTCGTTCCAGAATGCGGACGCGTACAGCTGGGTCATGGAGGGACGCTATGACGGGTATCTCGAGGTCGAGTTGAGCTACAAGAACAACATCGAGAAGGAGGATGCGCCCTACCATGCATTCAGCGACAAGCTGACGTACATCCGCTACAAGGGGATTCCGACCTATCCGATTTTCAACAAGAAAGAACAGGCCTTTGCAGACGAGTATGACAAGGCAATCGAGGAGCTGCGTGCCGAGGGCAAGATTGCAGAGCTCGAGCAGAAGTATTTCGGGGAGAGCCTGACGGCGTATTTGAACTGATGAAAGGAGGCACACGGGGTGGAAACACGGGCATTTGACATAGGGATGATCGGGCAGGTTCTGCCGCAGCTCCTCACATATCTCGATGTAACCCTTCTCGTGGGCTTCATCAGCATCGCGCTTGGTTCGCTGCTCGGCGGCGCACTCGCGTGGGCGAATCTCAGCGGCGCCGCGCCGCTTCGGTGGGCGTCGGTCAGCTATGTCTATGTCATGCGCTGCACGCCGTCCATCGTTCTGCTCTTCATCGTGTTCTACGGTCTGCCGAAACTTGCATTTGCCGTATTTGACTACGATATGAACGGGCTGCACCGTGCCGTCTTTGCGATCATCACGTTCACCCTGCTCTTTGGCGCGTACATCTCGGAGGTGTTCCGTGCGGCATATAAGGCAGTGCCGCGCGGACAGTACGAGGCGGCGGTGAGCGCGGGGCTGACGCCGTTCCAGGCGTTTCGTCACGTCATGCTGCCTCAGGCGGCGATTGTCGCCCTGCCGAACTTCGGAAATGCGACCATCAATCTGCTGAAGGAGGGCTCGCTCGCCTATACCATCGGGCTGATCGACCTCATCGGCAAGGGCAATCTCATCATCGCGCAGAACTTCGGCGCGTACGGCATCGAGGTCTATCTTTCCGCCATGCTGATCTACTGGGTGCTTATCCTCGTGCTTGAGCAGATCTTTGGCTGGATCGAGAAGCGGCTGGATGTAGGGACGAGCCTCTCCGCCGCAGGGAAGGGGCAGGAAATGAGAGGAGGGGACGCAGTTGGAGCTGGATCTTGACTTTATGCAGGAAACCCTCCTGCTCGTCTGGCAGGGCGCGGGTGTGACCCTTTCCCTGACGGCGCTCTCGCTTCTCCTCGCGGCACCCGTCGCCTTCTACTTCGCCGTCCTGCGCGTGCGCGGGGCGCGCTTGGGCGGGCGGCTCGTGCGCGGCTATGTTTCCTTTGTGCGCGGTACGCCGCTCATTTTGCAGATACTCCTGCTTTACAGTCTCCTGCCGAGTATTGTGAACGAGATCGTTCGCGATCTGGGACTGGACATCAATGTATTCGAGGCGGTTGATCCATTCTACTACGCCGTCTTTATCTTTACGATCAACACGATTGCCCTCCTCACGGAGGCGTTCCGCGCGGCGCTGCTCGCGATTCCGAAGGGACAGCTCGAGGCGGGACTCGCGGGCGGGCTGACGGCGTTTCAGACCTATCTGCACGTCATCCTCCCGCAGGCGCTCGTCGTGGCACTGCCGAGCATCGCGAACATCACGGTCAACCTCATCAAGGGAACGTCGCTCGCGTTCCTCATGACGGTCAAGGACATCATGGCGGTCGGCAAGATCGCCGCATCTTACGGCTACAACTATATCGAGGCATATCTCGATGTCTTCATCGTCTATCTCGTGCTCTGCACCATCGTTCAGCTGCTGTTCGCGGCGGCAGAGCGGCGCGTTGGGGCATTCCACGGTCAGAATTAAGGAGGGGTGCATATGCTGCTGCACGTTCAGAATGTGCGTAAGAATTTCGGAGAAACCGAGGTGCTGAAGGATGTCAGCCTCGGCGTCGAAAAGGGCGATGTCGTCGCCATCCTCGGCCCCAGCGGCTCGGGCAAGACCACCTTCCTGCGCTGCCTCAACTTCCTCGAGCGCGCCGACGGCGGGACGATGGACTTTCACGGGACGCAGGTGTCACTTGCAGAGGCATCCGATCGGGAGATTGCGGACGTGCGAAAAAAGACTGCGTTCGTCTTTCAGAACTACAACCTCTTTGCGAATAAGACTGCTCTCGAAAATGTCACCCTCGGGCTGACCGTCGGGCGCGGAATTCCGAAGAGCGAGGCGCATGAGATTGCGATGGAAGCACTGCGCAAGGTCGGCATGGAGAGCCGCGCGGACTACTACCCGTCGCAGCTCTCGGGCGGTCAGCAGCAGCGCGTCGGCATCGCGCGCGCGATTGCCGCAAAGCCCGATGTCATCCTCTTTGATGAGCCGACATCCGCGCTCGATCCCGAGCTTGTGGGCGAGGTCTTACAGGTCATGAAGACACTCGCCGAAGAGGGGACGACCATGATCGTCGTGACCCATGAGATGAAGTTCGCGCAGGAGGTCGGAACGCATGTCATATTCATGTCGGACGGCGTCATCGTCGAGGAGGGGAGCGCGCACGAGATCTTCACCGCGCCGCGTGAGGAGCGCACGCGCCGCTTCCTCCGCCGCGTCCTCCCCGAGGAGTATGAGCCAGCGGCACTGATCTGAGCGGTGATATAACATAAATTAAGGCGGCAGTCCGTCGAGGTTTTCCTCGCGGGCTGCCGCCGTTTGCGTGCAGTGCTTCCTATGTATCGCTTGTATTTTTATTGGTCGGGACGACGACTGTGCTGCGGTCTGCGTGTTTCTTTGCAGCGGCGGTCTTTTGATACTCTCTGAGTGCGGCGAGTGCGGTCAGATCATCCGGCTGTGCTGCCGCAAGTGCCGCACGTTCCTTCTCTTGTGCCTTTGTGATCTCTGCATCGCGGTCGGCACGCTCCTGCAGTGCCTGTCCGCGCAGCTTTTGGATGTGCTCATCCTTTGCCGCCATTGTAGATTTCAGCTGATTGATTTGTCTCTCATAGAGTTTTACCGGTTCTTCTATTTCCTGAGCGATTGCAAATCCGTCCTTTACGAGCTTTTCGAGTGCATCCACCTTGTCGTGCAGCTCGCTCAGCTTGTCCTCGTCGGTCATGCCCGCACGTTTCAGTTCGTCTGCCTGCTTCTGTAGCTTTGCCTTGTCCTCGTCCGTGAGGTCGGTATCTGTCTGAATGCGCTTCTCGATCTCCGCCGCCTGTGCCTTCTTTGCCTTCTTGTCGGCGATTTCCTTCTCGTTTGCCGCAAGTGCCAGCTCTGCGGGGGTCAGATCTTCCTCCATATCCGTGCTCTCGTTCAGGGATTTTCCCTTCGCACTGATATAGACCTCGACCGCGCGGCTCAGGATATCTGTCACCGTGCTTTTCTTCTGCTCCGATTTTCCTGCCGCTGTGTTCTCCGTCTGCAGGAACGGGAGCTTACCTGCATTCTCTCCAATACGCATGTTACCATCTCCAATCCGTGGGATACAATTCCTTCTAATAGTATTATCGGGGGGGCTTGCATCTTAAATAGAATTTGACAAAGAAAATTTGGTGTAGTACATTGTAATCAAAAAGGAGGAATCACAATGAGTTTTTCGATCCGACTGACAGACACGGAGAAGGCTCTCGCGGAGAGCTATGCGAAGCTGCACGCGATCTCGCTCGGCGAGGCATTCAAACGTGCACTCTTTGAAAAAATCGAGGATGAGTACGATATCGCGCTCGCCGAGGAGGCGTATGCGGAGTATCTAAAAGATGGTAAGCAGGCGAAGCCGATTGAGGAGTTGTGGAAGGAACTAGATCTTGAAGAAGTACGAAGTACAGACAACTGCCTCGTTTGATCGGGATTTTAAGAAGCTGGATCGTTATACACAGCGTATCCTTCGTGGCTGGATTACGAAAAATCTTATCCACTGCGAGAATCCGCGTGCATTCGGCAAGGCACTCACAGCGAACCGAAAGGGGCAGTGGCGTTACCGCATCGGCGACTATCGCCTGATCTGTGTCATCGAGGACGATCGCCTTGTCATCCTTGCACTTGCCATCGGGCATCGGCGGGAAATATACTAACAGTATGTAGAGCGATGGTATGCGTTATACATTCGTACCGTCGCCCGCTTCAGCTGAAATGATCGTCGTCATACCCCTCATTCCAGTCGTTCCAATCGGTATAGAGATCCTCTGCGGGCGGCAGGTCATCCTCATGCGTATAGATATCCTCATCCTCGTACCGATCTTCCACAGGATAGTCCCATATATCGTCGGGATATTCGTCTGTTGGGATGGGAGGCTTCTCTGTATGCCCCTCCCCGTCCGTGTGCGGAAATATACCTGCGGCACTGACATCGGGGACGATGAGACCGAAAAACTTTGCCGCGATGTATGTGCCAAACACAGCGATCAGCAGCTTTTTCCACCATGCAAGCGGCTTTGGTGGCGGTATTTCTTTTTGTTTTTGAACTGTCTCTTGTGCAGGCATTGCATTCTCTCTTTCGTTTTTGATTGTGGAAAGATTGTAGGATACACTAATTATTCAACATCGATTGTACGTATCCTGCCTTGTTTATGAGGTGGAGGTAGGGACTTCGTACAGTGTCTTGTCAAATCCAGTTTTTCACGGTACAATTTTTGGCAGTATCCTTCATACAAGAAAATGACAAATACGATATTAAGGAAGCACTGATAAATTCAGCACCGCCATCTTAGCACATCTTTTTTGTCCGCACTTCGTCGTCAAATCCTCTACAGAGCACCGCTCTGCGTCCGGTTTGCCTCCTAGTTCGAACGAAAAATCGGTGCTAATCTGACGGGCTTCATTTTATCAGTGATTCCTTAATTTTAAGAAATGATATGCTGGATGCAAGCAAGGAAAAGTAGAATACATGAAGACCTATAGGGATGAAGTTCATTGGATTGCTGTTTCCGACAAATGTTTGTATGAAAAAATTAAGGGAGCGGATGGATATGTTATTGATGGGAGAGGCATTTGTCGAATATTTATGGAAACACGATGTGTTTCAAGAGAAAGACATTATCGGGAAGAATTGCCTTGTTGTCGGTGGCTCGTACATTTCAGGGGGGAACTATGCACCTCTGCTAAATAAGCGATTGCTCCACTTAGGTGCGGCACGATGTGATAATGTCATGCTGTTTGACCCCTATTTTCAGGACTCTTTTTGCGATCTTACCGATACGGAGGAGGCAATCGGTGCGCTTCGCTATGACTTAATTATCGTTCTTAGTGGAATGGAGAAGACTCGAAATATTCGTGAAGGTGTTCGACAGCTGCAAGAGGTATGTCATGTGGGTGGAAAGATTTTTGTGACAGCAAGGACGCCACATGATATTTCGGCGCGGAGAGAATTACACACCTATGAGGATATATGGCGTTATGATCTAGAGTCACTGGAGGCCTTGTTTCATAATTGCATCCCAGAGAAGACTGCTGTTGATGAAGGCAATGGCCTCGTTGCTGTGATGTTTGTACGAGGTGAGTCGATAGATACCGTTTCGTCAGTCACCTTGTTTAATACGAAGCGTGGGGAGCACGTCACCATTGACGATGAATTGCCGCGAGGATATTTTGATGGCCTTTCAATGCTTGATGCCATTGGTCTGAAATATCGCACGGACAAGTGCAGTATGGAGCATAACTATCTTAATAAATATGCTTTTTTTCTGGAAAAATTTCGATTGCAGCCGACACGACTTCTTGAACTCGGCATATTCAATGGTGCGAGCTTGCGTATGTGGCAGGAATATTTTCCATATGCAGAGATTTATGGTGTTGACATTGCAGATCGTTGCAGTCAGTATGCAGATGAGCGTATTCATATTATCCAAGTGGATCTTTCCGATCCGGAACGGGTTGCAAAACTCAAGGAAATTCGGCCGCAGATCATCATCGACGATGCCTCGCATATTGTGAGCCACCAGCTCCTTGCTCTGTTTACGCTCTTTGACGTGCTGCCGAGCGGTGGGGTCTATATTCTGGAGGATTTGGAGACCTCTTTGAATCCGGAGCAGTTTAAAGCAGCATATCGCGACAGTCCCATGGATGCCTACGAGGTCTGTGCGCGCATTGCACACATTGCGGCACGCAAAGTGCCTGACGACGACAGTCTATACGCCGAGCACATCAACCACATCGGCATGGCGGCGGAGCTCGTCTCGATCATGAAGGGCTGCGTCATATTCATCAAGCGTTGACGTGGGCTTCCTCGAAGTGTTGGGGGCGTATGCGGAGGTTTTTGATTGATTTTTACATGAGAAGTGGATTATAATGTACGTAAAATGAGTCAGAAGTACTGTGAGGGATCGCGATGGCTGCAATGATCAATGCGAAACCGGAATATCGCGGGGAGGCAAAGGTCTGGGAGGCTTTGGAGCGACTCCTTCCGCATGGCATTGTGGCGTACAACAACCACGAGATCAACGGGCGGGAGTACGATTTCTGCCTGCTGATCGAGGATATGGGCGTGCTCGTGATCGAGGTCAAAGGCTGGCGCGCGGATAAAATTACGGTGCGCGGCGTCGACGAGATCGTGGTCGAGGGCTATGAGAAGCCGCAGCGTTCGCCGAAGAAGTAGGCGCGTGCGTACCGTTTCACACTGCTCAATAGGATCGCAGAGGAATACAGCCGCAGTCCCTGCGTCTTTGATATGGTCTGCTATCCGTTTATCAGCGCGGAGGAGTATCGGAATACGCGGCTGGATACGGTGTCGGAGGAGCCGTTTACGATCTGTCGGGAGGACTTGGAGCGTGCGGATGCGCTGCTGGGGAAAATACGGCGCGCCTACGATGCTCTGCACTATATCCCGCACGATGCGCTGACCCCCGATCTGATCGTGCGTCTGCGGCAGGCGTGGGAGCCTGCCTATGAGCCGCCCGTGCAGGAAATGGCGGGTACGGCGCATCCCTACTCCATCCTCTCGGTGCATCCGAACGAAGTCACGCAGGCGGAGATTGAGCGGATGGTCGCCCCGTATTTTGCGGGCACGAAGCACGTCGTATTTCTGGGCGATCAGGAGAGCTATGCGCGCGCAGTCGAGGCGTTTCGCCGTGCATTCGCGCAGCGCAATATCGAGCCGCTTGTGCATGGCTTGCAGATCGGACATCGCAGCGGTCTCGTCGTGGGCGGGCGCTCCTTCCGCAGTTTTCATCTCGAGGTCTATCTGATCGACCACCTGGATGAGATCACAGCATCTGCCGTCTCCTATGAGGAGGGGAGGCGGAGCGTTTGCTGCTCGAGCGCCTGTCCGCATCGTCGGACTTCAACGATCAGCAGTATCTGGTCGAGCATGCACCATCGGATCGCAATGTTCTCGTTGCAGCAGGGGCGGGCACGGGCAAGACCTTCTCCATGGTCTCCCGCGTCGCGTTTCTGTGCAGTAAAAAGGCGGATGCCGTCGCGCATTTGGAAGAGGAGATCGCGATGGTCACCTTTACGAATGACGCGGTGAATAATATGAAGTCCCGCCTCAAGCAGATGTTTGTCAACTATTTCATCCTGACGAATCAGCCGCGCTATCTGAAATTCGTGGAGGATGTGGATCGCGCACACATCTCAACGATTCATCGCTTTGCGCTCGAGATTCTGCGCAGCGCACCGCTCTATACGGGGCTTGGCACGAATTTTCGGATCGGATCGAATGAATATCTGCGCGGAAAACTATACGATGCATATTTGGGGGGATTTTCTTGCGCGCGCAGAGCAGGAAAATCCCAATTTTATGCATGAGATTCCCGTCCCCGCCTACGAACTTAAGAGAAAGCTCATGACGATCGCCGACCGCCTCCTGACGAAGAACGTCCTGCTGCGCGAGATCAAACGCGCACAGATGGGCGTGGAGGTCAACGGCGTTCTGCCTTTCAACGATCTGATCGAGCAGGTCATGCTGCCTGCCGAGGAGGCATATGCGACGTCGATGCACGACGCGAACGAGATCGACCTGATGGAGTGCATCATCCTCCTGAATCAGGTGCTGCGGCAGATTTCCGGCACGCTTGCGTCGCTGCGGCTCAGATACCTGTTCGTGGATGAGTTCCAGGATACGGACGACGTGCAGATTCAGACGTTTCAGCTGCTGCAAAAGGCGATGAATGCAGATTGCAGATTCTTTGTCGTCGGCGATTTGAAACAGAGCATCTACCGATTCCGCGGCGCGCGCCTCAGCGCGTTCGATCAGCTGCGGAAGGGGAGCCTTTTCGAGTGGGCTGATCCCTACTACCTGACGATCAACTATCGGACGGATCACCGTCTGCTCGATGCTTTTCATGCGGTGTTCGAGGGCATGGGGCAGACGGGCTGTCTGCCCTACGAGGCAAAGGCTGACCGCCTCACGGGACGCGTTGCGGTAGGGACGGCGGGGGAGGAGCTATTTCTCTCCGTTCCCGTCCACGCAAAGGATGAGGAGCATTTTTTTCGTGCTGTGATCGACGTGCTGCGTCAGCAGGAGGCGCGGATCGCGGGGATGATGCGCGCGCGTGAGGAGAAGAAGCTGCCGCCGCTCGGCAGGGCAGAGCGAACGATCGCTGTGCTCGTGCGGACAAACTGGCAGGCGGAGCGGCTGATCCAGGCGGCGAAGCAGGACGGCATTGTGCTGCACACAAAGTCCGGTGGCGATCTGTACCAGCTCGAATCCACGCACGATCTCTACAAGCTCATGCTCGCACTGGGCAACTCCTCGAATCCCCTGCATCTCATCAACTTCATCGAGTCGAACTATACGGGACTGCGGCCGGGCTACCATGTATATCGCGGCATGTGCACGGAGGACTGCGCTGCGGATTTGCAGCAGGACGCCCTGGATGAACAGGGCCTCGGGGAGGAGTTTGCCGACATCATCCGTCGCGTGCTCGAGCGATTGGAGGAGGTCGAGCACATCGATGAATCGGCCTCGTTTGCCTGTCTCAAGGCGACCATGTCGATCTATCTCGTGCAGGAGACGAAGCCCGGCAAAAGCGCGCATTGGATTGTCCGCGACTTCGAGCAGATCGACGGCGATATCCTGCGCAGCGGGCAGGGGTGTGTGCGCGGTGAACCCGTCACCTACCATTTTGCCTGTCTCTCCGATGAGGATATGTGCAGGGGAAGGTCGCGCAAGTTTCCGTAGCCGCTCACAGATGCGTTCTTCGAGGTGGCGCAGGAGCCCGTGGACTGGAAATATCAGGTCTATGTCAAGGCGCGCAAGGAGTACAGGAACTACAAGCGCTATGCGCTGCTCTACGGGCTGCAGTTCAACCGCGCCCGCTTCCGTCTCAGCTATGTCAGGAGAAGCGGAGAGGCGGATGCAACGAAATACTATGCGACGCGCATGATACGCAAAAAGGAGCTCGGGGCGGCGTACAATGGAAAAAATTTGGATGCGGCGCTTGCGGCGCATGTCGACGCGCATACGAATATCGAGGATGAAGAATGATAATCAAGCGGCTGACGATTGATCGTTTCGGCGTGTACGCAGGGCAGAATCTCTTTGCATTTTCCAATCGCCGCCCGATCGTACTGATCGGGGGCATGAACGGGCACGGCAAGACGACCTTCCTCGCGGTGATTCTTCTGGCGCTCTACGGTGAGAATTCGGCGGCGTATCGCGAGAGCAGCTACAGGTTCTACCGCAGCTATCTGCGTGCCTATGTCAATCGGAACGATGGGAATACAAGCGCGGCCGTCGAGCTCTAGTTTCAGATGAACGAGAACGCGAATCATACATATCGCATCCGGCGCGCGTGGACTGCCGTCGCCAAAGGCTGTGATGAGACCGTCTCCGTTTGGGAAAACGGCACATACAGCGACTTTCTCACGAAGAATTGGGCGATGTTTGTGGAGATGATTCTCCCGTCCGCACTCGCGCGGTTTTTCTTTTTTGACGGCGAAAAGATTGCCGAATTGGCGACTGATGCGAACCATGCGCAGATGAAGGATGCGATCGGGGACGAGTACACACTGTGCTACGATGAGAAAACGAAGAGCACCGCGATTTTGAAAGGATATTTTCAGAAATATGCTGATGAAACAAGTGCGGCTGTCCAGTCAGGCGAAGGATCAGCTCGTGCGCCTCAAGACGAAGACGGGCATTAAGAATTAGAACACTCTCTGCCGCTGGGCGCTGACCTACTCGCTGGCGGAGCGGACGGTGCCGACGGATCGCACGATCGTGGCGGACAGCAATGTGGAGATGTCGTGACATACCTTCGGCGGGGAGTACTATGAGATCTACGAGGCGCTCATGCGCGCGTGGTGTCTGCGCATGGGACTGCCCACGGACGACGAGACCGTGACGAAGTATTTTCGGTTGAACCTCGAGCGAGGCATTGCACATCTCGCGGGC
Source organism: Selenomonas sp. FOBRC6 (assembly GCF_000286455.1). Lineage (GTDB taxonomy): Bacteria > Bacillota > Negativicutes > Selenomonadales > Selenomonadaceae > Centipeda. The sequence goes on along the minus strand of NZ_ALKG01000026.1, from coordinate 9,204 downwards.
ACGGGCTTCATTCGGAGCACGGAAGACCTGCTGGACCTGGCGGTGGAAAAGGCATGAGCCTCTATTTGGCCTACAACGCCTCGGCGCCGATCGCGCTCGCTGCGCTGGATGCGATGATGGCGGTGTATCAGCATCGCATCGGGAACGCCGACAGTCGCACGCACATATACGGCGATCAGGCGCGTGCCGCCGTGGAGACCGCGCGCAAGCAGGCGGCGTCTCTCCTCGGCGTCAGCACCGCAGAGGTGTTCTTTACGAGTGGGGCAACGGAGAGCGACAACATCGCCATACAGGGGCTGACTGCGTGCGTTGCAATACAATATGCTCTCGTTCAGCGCGCATAAAATGCGCGGCTCGCAGGGGATCGGCGGACTTGTCCTGCGCAAGCGCAGCTATAAACTTCCGCCCGTTCAGGCGATCATGTGCGGTGGACAGCAGGAGCGCGGTCTGCGGCCGGGGATAATCCCTACGGCTCTTGCTGCGGGATGCGGGGCGGCGTGTGCGCTCGCCGAGACGAACTATGCGGAGGATGCGCGGAAGCTGAGAGAGATCGAGGCTCTTCTGCTCGGGCTCATCGGGGCATCGGGGCTGCACCATACGATTCATGGAGATCCGCGCTGGCGCATGCCGAATACGCTGAGCCTCTGTCTGCACGGCATCTCCTCCGAGGCGCTGATGATCGCGACGAAGCAGTACTGTGCCGTCTCCAACGGCTCCGCCTGCACCTCGACGAACTACGCGCCGAGCTACGTCCTCACGGCGATGGGGCTGCCCGCCGATCAGATCGAAAGCACAATCCGCATCAGCTGGGGCGCGGACACGGATGCAGATCTGCTCAAGGCAGAGTTTTCAAAACTGCTGGATGCAGCGCGGGAACTCGCACAATAAAAGACGGAGCTGATTGGAAGGCACAACTTCCAATCAGATCCGTCTTTTCTCGCTTCGCTCGCTCAGCGTCCGCGTGCGCAGCCGCAACCGCCACGTGCATATGTGCGGTCGCCGCGCTCCGACTGTGCGCGGTCACCGTAGCAGTACGCGCCGCCGTTATCGTAGCAGTACGCCTTGTTCTCGCGCTGCGGCAGTTCGCATACCCCGCCTTCGCAGCCATAGGCGAGTACCTGTGCGCCTGTGGCGAGGATGAGTCCCGCAAAGAGCCCTGCAATCATCTTTTTCATAACCATTTCCTCCCAAAATACAATAAACTTTCACCTTTATTCTATCATACCTTGTCAAGCACAAGAAAAATATAATTGACATATGCCGAAAACTTTGTTAAGATGATAACTGTCATATGACAGAAAAGGAGGAACTATGCCGCGACCAAAGAGATGTCGACGCATCGGCGCTTATCCGGATTTTTGGAATTTTGCGCCGGAGGATGCGGAAGAGGAGACGGAGGAGTCCGTTATCCTCCAGCTGGATGAGCTCGAGACGATCCGTCAGATCGACTATGGGCGACAGACACAGGAGGAATGTGCCGCCGCGATGGGCGTGTCCCGTGCGACGGTGACGAGCATCTACGAGGCGGCGCGCTACAAGCTCGCGGAGGCAATCATCTGCGGGAAGCGCATCCGCATTGCGGGCGGCGCATATCGGATCGAACATCCGACAATCCTCGGGATTCAGAATAAAGGAGAGCATACAATGAGAATCGCAGTACCTTATGAAAATGAGAAGATTGAGCAGCATTTCGGCAGAGCAAAACAGTTCAAGTTCTATGATGTCGAGGACGGTACGGTGCAGTCCTCAGAGGTTATGGACACGGTCGGTGAGGGGCATGGCGCACTTGCGACTTTCCTCCACAACGCGAAAGCGGATGTTGTGATCTGTGGCGGCATCGGCGCGGGTGCACAGACGGCACTTGCAGAGGCGGGCATTACGCTCGTATCCGGCGTGAAGGGCAGCGCGGATGAGGTCGTGCAGCAGCATCTCGCGGGAACGCTTGAGCGAAGTGCGGATGAGGGCAAGTGCACGCACCGCCATCAGCATCAACACGGCAAGGATCATGCACATGGGCATGGTTGCGGTCATGAGGGGCATGAAGGTCACGGCTGTGGACACGGCACACATGAGGGACATGAAGGTCATAAAGGGTATGGTCCTCACGGTGGTCATGGCTCTCATGGCGGACATGGTGGACACGGTTCTCATGGTGGACACGGCGCACACTGAGCTTACACAATGGAAAGCACCGTCTCGGCGGTGCTTTTTTTGTTGGAATAAACATAGCTAAAAATTATATATAAAATATGATTGTGAATAATATTGTTATAAAATACAAAAATAAACTAGAATTGATTTCTGAAGAAAATATGAATAGGAATATTCTCAATAGCTTGATATAATTGAGAATATAGATGAGAACGAATATGTATACCTATAAGATTCCTGTACAAGAATAAAATCATGAATTTGATTCATAATTATTGTTTATGATTTTTGTAAAAACCCCTTGATTTTTTGAAAGGACTGTTATATTATATACATGAATCAAATAGAAAAGATATTCACGTTGATATATAGGAGTGCATTCTTATGGGAAACAATATTGCAGTGATCTACTCCTCGCGTACGGGGAATACGAAAAAGGTCGCGGAGCGTCTGGCGGAGGCACTCGACGCATCCTGCCACAGTGTCAAGGATACGTCGGCAGTGCCCGAGGGGGCGACGCTCTGCATCGGCACATGGATCGACCGTGGGACGGCGGATGCTGCGGCGAAGAAGTACATTGAGAGCCTACGCGGACAGCGCGTGTTCATCTATGGCACGCTTGGCGCAGAGCCGGACTCGGAGCACTGCGTGAAGTGCATCGAAAATATCCGTGCACTCTTTGACCCGTCCAATGAGATTCTGGGCGCGATTCTCGTGCAGGGCGCGATCGATCCGATGCTCATCGAGATGTTCAAGAGTATGCCGAAGGACAATGTGCATGCGTTCACCGAAGAGAATGCGGTGCGCTATGCGGCGGCAGCAAGTCACCCGGATGAAAATGATTTCGCGCAGGTCATTGCAGCGGCAAAGGAGGTACTGGCATGAATACGTTTGAGACGAGACTCGCGGCACTCTCGGAGGAGACACGCGGCTGGCTGCTCGGCACGAAGTCGGAGAACCCGCTCGGCTGTGCCTTTACGAAGAAGCGTGTCGTGCATCCCGGTGCGGGCGGCAAGCGCATGATCGGGGACAAGGCGGAGCAGGCGCAGATCTGGGCGGAACTGATGGCGCAGACCCCCGACCCTGCCGATGAGCGTGCGGTCTACATCCACATCCCGTTCTGTGACAAGAAATGCAGCTACTGCGGCTTCTTCCAGAATTTCACGCGTGAGGAGGCGGTGCATCACTATGTCGACGTCCTCATCGACGAGATCGAGGCGGCGGCGGATACGCCGTATGTGACGGGCGCACCCTTTCAGGCGGTCTTCTTTGGCGGCGGTACGCCGACGGCTCTGAGTGATGCCGATCTGGCGCGGCTTGTGCGTACGGTACGCGAGCGTCTGCCGCTGACGAGCGACTGCGAGATCACGCTTGAGGGACGCATCCATGACCTCAGTGAGAGCAAAGTGGATGCTGCGATGCGCGCGGGCATCAATCGGTTCTCCCTCGGTGTGCAATCCTTTGACACGCGTGTCCGTCAGTCGATCGGGCGCATCGATGACCGCGAGACTGTGATTGAGACGCTGCGCCGCATGGTGGAAAAGCAGGGCGCGGTCGTCATTGCAGACCTCATCTATGGGCTGCCCTATCAGTCGATGGAGATCTGGGAGAACGACGTGCGTACGCAGTTCGAGCTCGGCATTGCGGGCGGCGACCTCTATCAGCTCAACGTCTTCCCGGGCAGCGAACTCGCACGCCGCATCGATGCGGGGGATCTGCCGATGCTCCCGACAACGGAGGAACAGGCGGAGTATTTTAGGCGCGGGCTTGAGATTGTCGCGGAGTATCCGATGGCGCGCCGCATCGACACGACGCATTGGACGACCGATCACCGCGAGCGCAGCATCTACAATACACTTGCCAAGCGCGGCAACGACGTTCTCGCGTTTGGTTCAGGAGCGGGCGGCTTCATCGGTCAGATGATGTGGCGCAACCACGGTGCGCTCGCACCGTATGAGAAGATGGTGGAGGAGGGCACGAAGCCGTTCCAGTTCATGGGCGAGCAGGCGGATGCGCATCGTATGCACAGCGAGATCGGCGATCAGATCGAGCATGGCTACCTGTATGCACCGTTCTTCGAGAAGAAGTACGGTGTCGATCTCCTCATCGAACTCGAGCCGCTCCTCGCCGCATGGGCGGAGAACGGGCTCATTACGCGCACGGCAACGGGATTCCGCTTGACGCTTGCGGGTGAGTTCTGGCACGACAACCTCATCCAGGGTTTCCTCGAGGCGTATGCCCTCACGCAGGAGGACGAGGTGAAGCTCCGCAAGGAGAATGTTGCCCTGCAGGACATGATTCCGAAGTCCGTGCGCTCCATGCTTGAGGCGATGTTCCCCGACGGGATGCCGGAGCAGATGGCGGCGGCACTCTCGGGCAAGCCGACCCCCGAGCTTGAGAGCCATCCCCATATGCAAATGCTGAAGAATCTCATCGAAAAGGAACGGGAGAAGGAGCGTGCCGCAGACCGTTCCAACCTCGACCTCAATACCGTCATGCGCACACAGTCGCGTGAACTTGGAAAAGCTGTGTAATATATTATAGATAAACAGCCCGTCAGGATGCGTTGGCATCTTGACGGGCTGTTCCTGTATGATGTTACTGCGGCGTAAAATAGCCGAATGCGGCGGGGATGCTGTACTTGTCCGCAAGTTCTTCGCGGCGCACCCAGAGGAGGGAGGACGGCGCATCGGTTCTGTCCTCGGCTGCCATCAGCGGCGGCTCGTTCATGGCGGCGACCGTGACCGCCCAGCCCGTCAACTCCCACTCAATATGAGAGAAGATGTGACGTGCGGGCGGGAGCAGGGCGATGTCTGTCACGTGATAGCCCTCCGCTTCGAGATGCGCGCGTACGGCATGCTTCGAGAGTTTGCCGTCCAGATTCGGATATTCCCAGAGACCCGAGAGGAGCCCTTTCGCGAGCCTTTTTCGTATGGCAATCTGCCCGTTGCAGGAGAGGAGGAGGACGGTGCGCTGCTCCTTGCGGCGCGCCTTGAGTGCGGTCTTGACGGGATAGTTCTGCTCCGTGCCGTATTCATGCGCGAGACAGAGGCGTGCGGCGGGGCAGGTCTGGCAGAGCGGCGTGCCGTTCGGGAGACAGATGGTCGCGCCGAGATCCATAAATGCCTCGTTGAGGAGACCCGCATCGCGTCCCGTCGGATAGGAGGGCGCGAGCGCGGCTTCGAGTGCACGCTTCGTCGCATCCTTTGCAATGTCGATGGGATTCGCCGTGACGCGCGCGGCGACGCGCAAGAAGTTGCCGTCCACAGCGGGGCGCGGCGCGCCGTAGGCGAACGAGGCAATCGCGCTCGCTGTATAGCGGCCGATGCCGGGAAGGGCGAGCAGCGCGTCGAAGTCATTTGGCAGGACGCCGCCATGCTCTGCGACGATCACCTGCGCCGCGCGTTTGAGGTTGCGCGCGCGGCTGTAGTAGCCAAGCCCCTGCCAGAGCTTCATGAGCGAATCGTCATCCACGGCGGCGAGGTCGCGGATGCTCGGCAGTGCATCGAGGAATCGCAGATAGTAGGCGCGCACGACGGCGGCGCGCGTCTGTTGGAGCATGATCTCGGAGATCCAGACGTGATACGGCGTCGGTTCGTCGCGCCACGGCAGGTCGCGCACGTCGGGCGCGGATTTGCGCCACGCAAGCAGTGTATTGCAGAGGGCGGGAAAGATGGAGTCACCCGCCCACGGTAAAATTTTCATTAAAAAGCTCTCCTTTTCGTGTCGATTTTACTATGTCTGTGTGAAACATGGATGAAGAAGCGGGCTTTTCTTTACAAAAGGCGGGCTTTGTACTATGATAGCAGATAACAAATTATATTGATGGAGTGATTTCACATGTTGGATATGAAATTCGTGCGCGAGAATCTGCCTGCGGTGCAGGAAATGCTGAAGAACCGCTGCAATTCTCTCGATCTCTCGTCGTTCACGGCGCTTGAGGAGAGCCGCCGCACGATTTTGCAGGATGTCGAGGAGAAGAAGGCGCGCCGCAATGCTGTCTCGAAAGAGATCGGCGTGCGCAAGAAGGCGGGTGAGAGTGCAGACGATGTGGTCGCGGAGATGCGCGCGCTCGGCGATGAGATCACGGCGCTTGACGAGGATCTGCGCGAGGTGGAAGCGAAGCTGCGTGACCTCCTGCTGCAGATTCCGAATATGCCGAAAGCCGACGTGCCGATCGGCAAGGACGACACGGAGAATCCCGAGGTGCGCCGCTGGGGCACGCCTCGCACATTTGACTTCGAGCCGCAGGCACATTGGGACATCGGGGAGAAACTGGGCGTGCTCGATGCGGAGCGCGCGGCAAAGGTAACGGGTGCGCGCTTTACGTTCTACAAGGGACTCGGCGCACGCCTTGAGCGCGCGTGCATCAACTTCATGATGGATCTCCACGCGGAGAAGCACGGATATACGGAGATGCTTGCGCCGTACATCGTGAACGCCGACAGCATGGTCGGGACAGGGCAGCTGCCGAAGTTCGCGGCGGATATGTTCAAGCTCGAAGGGCTCGATTACTATCTCGTGCCAACGGCGGAGGTGCCGACGACGAACTACCACCGCGACGAGATTCTGGACGCGGAGCAGCTGCCCGAATACTACACGTCCTATACGGCGTGCTTCCGCGCGGAGGCGGGCAGCGCGGGGCGCGACACGCGCGGGCTGATTCGTCAGCACCAGTTCAACAAGGTGGAGCTGATCAAATTTGTCACGCCCGAGACGAGCTGGGATGAGCTCGAGACGATGGTGGAGGCGGCGGAGGACGTGCTGAAAACGCTTGAACTGCCGTATCGCGTCGTGCAGCTATGCACGGGCGACATGAGCTTTACCTCGGCAAAGACCTATGACATCGAGGTCTGGATGCCCGCGCAGGACAAATACCGCGAGATCTCGTCCTGCTCGAACTGCACGGACTATCAGGCGCGCCGCGCAAATATCAAATATCGTCCTGAGCGTGGAGCAAAGCCGGCGTTTCTTCATACGCTGAACGGCTCGGGTGTTGCCGTCGGGCGTACGGTCGCGGCAATCATCGAGAACAATCAGCAGGCAGATGGCTCCGTCCTCGTGCCGAAGGCGCTCGTCCCGTACATGGGCGGCGTCACGGTCATTCGATGAAGCGCCTCGTCGTCGGTATCACAGGCGCGAGCGGCAGCGTGTATGCGCTCCGCCTGATTGACGTGCTGCGTGAGCAGGGGATCGAAGTCCACGCCGTCGTGACGGCGAGCGGGCTGCGTGTCTTGGGCTATGAGTGCGGCATCACGGAGGAGAAGCTGGCGCGGCGCGTCTCCATCCTCTATCCGAACGCGGACGTGGGCGCGGCGATCGCGAGCGGCTCGTTCCGCATGGACGCGATGGTCGTCCTGCCCTGCTCGATGAAGACGGCGGGCGCAATCGCCCACGGCGTGACGGATGATCTCCTCACGCGTGCGGCGGATGTGACGCTGAAGGAGGGGCGGCGGCTCCTCCTCGTACCGCGCGAGACGCCCATGCACGAGATTCATCTCGAGAATCTGCTGCGGCTCGCACGCGCGGGCGCGGTCATCATGCCCGCCGCACCGGGCTTTTATCATCGTCCCGAGACCTTGGACGATCTCGTCAATATGATGGTGGGAAAGATTCTTGACCGTCTCGGCATCGAGGCGGAGCTCTTTACACGTTGGAGGTGACGCAATGAGATTCTCAAATAAAATATTTGCTGCGTTTGCACTCGTCGGCGCACTCGTACTGCCCTCTGCGGTTCATGCTGCGCCGAGTGCAGACGAAAATGCGATGGAGATGCATATGGGCTCAGCGGAGACAAAGGATAAGAAGGCGGAGATCCAGATGGACTATCTGGAGCATCGTGGCGAGCGGCGCTATATCGACCTCTACAATCTGCACGTCTTCCGTCAGTACAAGGAGATGCACGGGATGTCACTGCACTGGGGCGTGACCGTCTCGCGTGCCGTCGGCTCGTGGGCGGAGAAGGATACGCCCGACGTGCGCCTCGACTCGTCCGCTGTCGGTGCGGGGCCTGCGTACATGGTGCGCTGGACGAAGCCGCTCGGCTCGAAATGGGAGGCATCCTTTGACGCAACGGGCGCGGTGCTCGTCTACAACGATATGCACCCCGCGCATACGCGCAACTACGGCTTCATGTGGCGCGTCGGTCCGCGTGTGACGTACAAATTCAATGACCGCAATGCGCTTAGCGTCGCCTATCTCGGTCATCACGTCTCGAACGGACAGCGAACGCGCAACCCCGGCTATAACGGCGTGGGCTTCTCCATCGGCTATCGTTATTCATATTAAAGGGAAAATTTGTGGCAAAGAAATATTACGCCGTGAAGCGCGGGCGCAAAACGGGGCTCTTCACCGTCTGGGCGGAGTGCGCGGCGCAGGTGCAGGGCTTTCAGGGCGCTGTCTACAAGGGCTTTATGACGGAAGTGGAGGCGCACGACTGGCTCTCTGGCGGCGCGTCTTCCGCGAATGGGAGCACGGCGAGCACATTGAAAAAGGGAAATGCTCCCGCACCCGCAGAGTCGATTGAGGCAGACTATATCATCCACACGGACGGTTCCTGTCTGCGCAACCCCGGCGGTGCGGGCGGCTGGGCTGCCGTCATTGAGACTGTCGCAACGGGCGCGGTCACGGAGAAGAGCGGTGGCGACCCCGAGACGACGAACAACCGCATGGAGCTGACAGCCGCGCTCGAAGCGCTGTCTGCCGTGCCCGAGGGTGCGCGCATCGCGCTCTTTACAGACAGTCAGTATCTCAAAAACGCATTTACAAAGTTCTGGCTGCCCGCATGGAAGAAGCGCGGCTGGAAGAAGGCGGACGGAGAGCCTGTGCTCAATCAGGATCTCTGGATGCAGCTGGACGCGGCGTTTGCCGCACGTCGCGTGCAGTTTCACTGGGTCAAGGGACACGCGGGCAACCCACGCAATGAACGCTGTGACGAACTCGCGCGGAGCGAGGCGGAGAGATTTTCTCGTTGAGTTATAGATCGCATGTGGAGTTGTCGCGATGCAGTGCTCCAAAGCAAACCCTAGTGGAACAAGCGGAGCAAAGGGCACG
>NZ_ALKG01000025.1 GCF_000286455.1 Selenomonas sp. FOBRC6 | reverse complement strand
TGCTTGAGATGGCAGATTTCCTCATCACGACGAGGGAAGAAATCTCTGCTGCATATGCGGATTATGCTCTTCGTTCCGGCGTGAAGATGGTCTACGGGGTGGATGTGAGGGAGCGTCTCTTTCACCCACCAGGAGAATACGATATAAGTATTGGCGTTATGACCTATCGGTCGGATTATGACCAGCTGTATACGACACTGTACTCCATCATTTGCCAGCAGGGTTGCTCCTATGAAATTGTCATCGGAGATGATGGAACACAGGACTTCCAGCAGGAGGAGATTGAACTCTGGATGCTGCGCCATGGCTTTCGCAACTATATGATTGTGCGCAGCCCGGAGAATAAGGGGATAGTGCAGAATGCAATGAGCATCCTTCATTCGATGCGCGGGCGCTATGTGAAGATGATCTCGCCGGGGGACTACTTATATGATGATCGTGTTCTCTCTCGTATGATGGACTTCATGAAAACGGAAGGGTGGCAAATTGCCTTTGGGCGCAGTTGTTTCTATGCTAAGGAGGAGGACACATATCGCATCTTTGACCGCATGCAGCCTTTTCAGCTAAAATCCTATAAAGAGCGAGACTATGATGCGGTAAAGCAGGCCTATCTTGTTTGTCAGGACTATGTAGTTGGTGCCGCATTTATGGGGGAGCGTGGCCTTGTAACAGCCTACACAGAGCTGATCTATGGTCGGGTGGTATATGCAGAGGATTCGGCATACGTCATTATGGCTGCCGATGACATTCGCTTCGGGTTTTGGGATCACAACCTTATATGGTATGAGTGCGGGACGGGGATATCGGGCGGAAAATCTGAGCAGTGGAAGGCGCGTCTTTGGCATGACAATCTGGCAACGCTCGCTATTATTGCAGAGCGTCATACAGAACTAAGAGACCTCTGCCACTGGCACGCAGAGGGACGACCTTCTAATTCTCCGTACGCTGAGATTGTCACGAGCTACTATGCGGAGGTGGATCGGATACTCGAGACCGAGACCTATTTGCAGGATGTTGACCCTCGTGAACTGCAAAAACTGATGGAACGTAATATACTATGATGGCGATATGGTGAGTCCGAGAGGAATTGTTCATTCCTTTACAGGTATCAGTACTGAAAAAGGGCAATAAAAAAGCCCCCTCATAGGGGGCTATACGCTACATGTTCAAACCACCAACTCACATTGGTGGCTTTTTTATTACTGTGCCAGCGCGTTGACCTTCTTGGCAAGACGCGACTTCTTGCGTGCTGCAGCGTTCTTGTGATAGACGTTGTTTGCAGCCGCCTGATCGATGGACTTGTATGCCGCAACGAGGAGGTTTTTCGCCTCGTCTGCGTTGCCTGCTGCAACAGCGTCATTGACGCTGCGGATGGCGCGGCGGACGCGTGTCTTCTCCGCAACATTGCGTGCACGGCGCTTGGCGTCAGACTTAACACTCAGAATGGATGCCTTGATATTCGGCAAATCGTTCACCCCCTCAACGAAAAATGTACTGCGTTATTCTATCACACGGCTTTTGAAAATGCAAATTTTTTTTCGTACACCTGCGCAAGGTGAAGACTCTCGGTATTGACCAGGATGAGGGCGGTGGAGGCTGCGTGCCAGAGTGCGCCCACGAAAGGGCTTAGGATGCCCACTGCGGCAAGTCCGATGCCGATGAAGTTCATTGTATATCCAAAGATTGCATTTTGCTCGATTTTCTGCCGCAGCTGGTGTGCCGTACGCAGAAGGAGTGGGAGCTGCGAGAGATCGTCGCTCGCGCATATGATGTCTGCATCTGAGGCGGCGGAGCTGCCTAACACGATGTGCAGGCAGGCTTTCTCAGACGCACTGCGATTGTCCGTGCTTCCTTGAATGCACGCTGTGGAGACGGCAAAGGGATCGTTGGACGGGGGAAGCGCTGTCCGTATGTCACGGATGCCCGCCTGTGCTGCAAGCTGCGCAGCATCGCTTGTCCCGATGGGGGCGAGGAGTACGGGATGCATCCCCATGCGGCGGAGTTTGTCCATGAGCTGAGGCGCATCTGTCTGCATCGTGCCTGTCGGGGCAATGGCGCTTGTTGTAAAGGCGATGTTCTCCATATGTGAGAGCTGCTCCAGTGTCGCACTCGTCCTTATGCGGATGCCGTGCGCTGCGAGCCAGCCGGCAGCCGCAGATACAGCCATCGGCTTAGCGTGGACAAAGGCGTAGGGGCTGAATGCGAGGAGCGAGGTCAAGGCGCGTATCAAATCGCCCGTGCCACAGTAGATCAGTACAGCAAAGACGAGGGCAACGGCGTAAAGTTTTAGAAGTGCTTTATTGTTTGATATGCTGTGCATTATGGGTGATCCTCCTTTTATCACACTGTGTGAGCAGTGCGCTCGTGCAAAAAAACGAACTTGTTTCAGTTTTGAACATATAGTACAATGGAAGCAGAGAAAACGTAAGAAACAGTTCGATGGAAATGTCCGTTATCGGACAAAACACGTAATATGTTCATGTGAGTGAAATAGAAAGAGAACGTTTATGGAGCGACGCCGCAAAAAGACGAGACAGGCAATCCTTGCCGCATTTCAAGAACTCCTCGCGCACAAGCGCTATGAAAACATCATCGTGCAGGAGATCATCGAGGCTGCCGATGTCGGGCGCAGCACGTTCTACACGCATTTCGAGACGAAGGATATGCTCCTGCGCGCCATGTGCGAGGATATGTTTGCCCATGTGCTCGAGGATGTGACAGACGAGGGCAGTCACGATTTCTCGCATGACCCCGACAATCCGGCGGTGATCGTCTCGCACATGCTCTATCATATGCAGGATCAGCAGCGGAATATCCGAGGGCTGCTGACCTGTGAGAGCAGGGACATCTTTCTCCAATACTTTCGCGACAAGCTGCGCGAGACACTCACTGCGCGCGGGCATTCACTCCTGCGCGAGCACGCACTCCCAAAGGGCTTCCTCATCAACCACATCACGGGCAGCTTCGTGCTGATGGTGGAGTGGTGGATGCAGAACGGTTGCCGTGAGTCCCCTGAGGAAATGGCGGAGATGTACGCTGCACTGATCACGCCAATTTTTCATATATAAATGAAGCACGATGAATGGAAAAATTTGAATATATGACAAATGTCTTGTTGGAAATTTTTCTTTGTAAACTTCTTGATTCGGAGGCAAACATAGGGTACAATAATGATACGATAAATATGGGGAATGACAAGTACAAAAGTCCCTCCTCGTTTTATGATTAATTTGAAAAAAGACTGAAAGCACGGCAAGAACTTGCAGGAAATTCGGCTTATTTATCGAATTAGGTAAGTATCATAAAACGAATCAAGGAGGATCAATACGACAAAAATGAGCGAAATCTCATTGAAATCGGCAGGAATACGGCGAAACGGATGGGTGTACGGCGAGCCCGACCGATTTGCCATTGCATATATGTTGGGGATACCACCCGGTATCCGTGAGGGGAGAAATACCTATGAGAAAAACAGAGTGCTTGGCAATGATTCTGGCAGGCGGACAAGGCAGCCGCCTTGGTGCGCTCACGAAGCGCGTCGCAAAGCCGGCGGTTCCGTTTGGGGGGAAATACCGCATCATTGACTTCCCGCTGAGCAACTGTGTCAACTCCGGCATCGAAAAGGTAGGCGTGCTGACGCAGTATCGTCCTCTGGAGCTGAACCAGTACCTTGGCTCGGGAAGTGCATGGGATCTCGATAAGCGCGACGGCGGGCTCTTCGTTCTGCCGCCCTACGCACGCGAGAAGGGGGCGGAGTGGTATCGCGGCACGGCAGATGCGATCTATCAGAACCTCAACTTCATCGACATGGCGGATCCCGACTATGTGCTGATCCTCTCGGGCGACCATATCTATACGATGGACTATGCGTGGATGCTTGAAACGCACAAGAAGAACAAGGCGCAGGCGACGATCGGCGTCTTCGAGGTGCCGTGGGATGAGGCGCCGCGCTTTGGCATTATGAATACGGACGAGAGCGGACGGATTGTCGAGTTTGAGGAAAAGCCGGCGAAGCCGAAGAGCAATCTCGCTTCCATGGGGATTTATATTTTCAATCGGGACTACCTTGCTGAGTATCTCACAGCAGACGCCAAGAGCGAGACCTCGAGCCATGACTTCGGCAAGGACATCATCCCGAAGATGCTCGCCGATGAGGGGCGCCTCTACTCCTATGCCTTCAACGGCTACTGGAAGGACGTGGGCACGATCGAGAGCCTCTGGCAGGCGAACATGGATCTCCTGCAGGATGAGCCACCGTTCGAGCTCTCGGGCAAGTGGCGCATCTACTCGTTCAACCCGTCCATGCCGCCGCAGTTCGTTGGCAAAGAGGCGAAGATCACGCGCTCGATGATCAGCGAGGGCTCCATGATCCTCGGCACGGTTGAGCACTCCGTAATCTTCCCCGGTGTGCGCGTCGGCAAGGGCGCTGTTGTGCGCAACTCGGTTCTCCTTCCGTCTGCGATCGTTGCGGACGGCGCGCTCGTCGACTATGCGATCCTCGCGCAGCGCGCCGTGATCGAGGAGGGCGCGCAGGTCATCGGTCAGGAGTCGCAGATCACGGTCATCCCCGAGGGGGAGACGGTGTCGGCTGCCTCGACTGAGCAGCGTGTCGGCTGATTCGCACACAGAGAATGGAGTGAACATACAATGAACAGCGTGATGGGTCTCATCAACCTGCAGGAGGACGGCAGTCTCATTCGGGAACTCGCCGACCGGCGTGCGGTTGAATCCATTCCCTTCGCCGGACGCTACCGCCTCATCGACTTTGCCCTCTCGAGCATGGTCAACTCCGGCGTCAACAAGGTGGGCATCATGCTCCCCGATGAACCGCGCTCCGTGCTCGACCATCTACGTTCCGGCAAAGACTGGGATCTGGCGCGTCGCCATGACGGGCTCTTCTACCTGCCGGCAGCAGCAGATGATGCCCAACGCCACAAGGGCGATCTCAAGAATTTCTATCACAACCTGGACTTCATCGAGCACGCCTCCTCGCGCTACATCCTGCTGACGAACGGCAGCTTTGTCTACAACATCGACTTTGGCAAGGTGCTGCGCTTCCATCAGAATACGGGCGCGGACATCACGCTCGTCTCGCATACGACGATTGACGAGAATACGGGCAACAACATCGTACTCGACACGGCGGAGAACGGTCTCGTTCTCGACATTGCAGAGAAACCGGTCGCCTATCAGGGCATGAAGGTGTCCATGGGCATCTACCTCATGGACAAGCGCGCGTTCGTCGAGATTGTCCGCCATGCCTATGAGCGCGGGGGGCTCGACTTCATGCTCGATGGCATCATCCGTCGCGCAAGTGACTATACGATGTTCGCCTATGAGCATGATGGCTACATGGCGCATGTGGACTCCATGTCGACCTACTATCGGGCGAATATGGAGATCCTCGATCCCGAGGTTTGGCAGGATCTCTTCATGGGCGAGCGTCCCGTCTACACGAAGATCAAGGACGGTGTGCCCGTGCAGTACAAAGAGACCGCCAAGGTCACGAATTCTCTCATCGCGAACGGCTGCATCGTGCGCGGTGAGGTGGAGAACAGCATCCTGTTCCGCGGGGTAAAGGTGGGCAAGGATGTGAAGATCCGCAATTCGATCATCATGCAGAAATGTGACATTCAGGATGGCGCGCTCGTAGAGAATGTCATCTGCGACAAGAACGTCGTGATTACGGCGGAGAAGTGGCTGAAGGGAGCCGCAGAATACCCGCTCGTGATTAAGAAGAATATCACGATTTAAAGAAGAGTTTGTTTTGCCGTTAGCGGTTCCTGCCCCGCTCCGACAGTCGGAACGGGAGGGGCTATAACGGCTTCTTGTTTCTAGGAATCGCTGATAAAATGAAGTCCTGTCAGATTACTGCCGGAGTTATCAGCGCTTTCCTCATACTTCTTATGGGGATTCCTGCCGTGTGCAGGAAAGGAATGTCGGGGGAAACAAGAGCATGGAAAAGGAGTGGACGATTTGGCACAGAAGGATCAGGTCAACCGACCGACGGGGAAGGCTCTCGAGACGATGAAGAAAATCTTGAAGAGTCGCTTCATCACAACCGCGCATGTTATGTTTGGCCGCGAGGTAGAAGAACTGACGGAGGTCGAGATCTACAAGACGATCGCGGCAACCGCCAAACAGTCCATCTCGGATAATTGGATCAAGACGAATAAGCAGTACGGGGAGCGCAAGGAGAAGCAGATCTACTATTTCTCCATCGAATTCCTGCTTGGGCGTCTGCTGAAATCCAACCTGATCAACCTCGGCATCGAGGAGGCGCTGAAGGATGTCCTCAAGGATTTCAAGCTGAACCTCTCGGATGCCTATGAGGTGGAGCCGGATGCAGGCCTCGGCAACGGCGGCCTCGGCCGCCTTGCGGCGTGCTTCATCGACTCGCTCGCAGCGCATCGTCTGCCGGGGCACGGCTGTACGATTCGTTACCAGTACGGACTCTTCGAGCAGAAGATTGTCGGCGGCAACCAGGTCGAGATTCCCGACAACTGGCTGCGTGATGGCTTTGCATGGGAGTATCGTAAGCCGGATAAGTCTGTCGATGTCAAATTCGGCGGCAACGCCTATATGCGTGACATGGGGGACGGCAAGCTTGAGCTTGTCCACGAGAACCCGATGATCGTCATGGCAGTGCCGTACGATATGCCGATTGTCGGCTACCACAACGCGACGGTCAACACGTTGCGCATGTGGAATGCGGAGGTTAACCGCGACTTCTCCGACTATGGCATGCTGACACAGGAGCAGATTCAGCAGCGCAACGACTACCGCAGCTTTGTGGAGTCCATCACGCGCTATCTCTATCCCGATGACAGTACATTCGAGGGGCGCCGCATGCGCCTCATTCAGGAGTACTTCTTCGTCTCCGCCGGCGTGCAGAGTATCGTCCGTCACTACAAGAAGACGGGGATGAGCATCTACGATTTCGGCAAGAAGATCGGCATCCACATCAACGATACTCATCCCGCGCTCTGCGTGGCAGAACTCATGCGTGTCCTCGTTGATGATGAGGGGCTGACATGGGAGGATGCGTGGGCAATTACACGCGACACGATCGCGTATACGAACCACACGATCATGCCCGAGGCGCTTGAGACATGGGGCGTGGATATGTTCCGCCCGCTTCTGCCACGCATCTACATGATTATCGATGAGATCAACCGCCGTCATGTCGAGGAGGTGCGCCGTCGCTATCCGAACAACGAGGACAAGGTGCGTGCGCTCTCCATCATACAGGACGGCGTGATCCACATGGCGCGTCTCTCCATCGTCGGCGGGCACAGCGTCAACGGCGTGGCGAAGATCCACACGGGCATTCTGAAATCCACGACGCTCAAGGATTTCTACGACTATACGCCGCGCAAATTCAACAACAAGACGAACGGCATCACGCATCGCCGCTGGCTTATGGGAGCAAATCCAGAGCTCGCCGCGCTGATCGACGAGACGCTTGGCAGTCGCGAGTGGCACCGCCATCCAGAGAAGATGGACGGTCTGCATGACCACGTCGAGGACAAGAATTTCCTCGAACAGCTCATGAAGATCAAGCATCTGCGTCGTGAGGGGCTTGCACGCTACATCGAGCAGCACACCGGGGTGAAGCTGAACCCGGATTCCATGTTCGACATCCAGGTCAAGCGCATTCACTCCTATAAGCGGCAGCTGATGAACATTCTGCACATCATGTACCGCTACCACCGTGCACTCAGCGAGCCGGGCTTCCTGACGCAGCCCGTGACCTATTTCTTCGGCGGTAAGGCAGCGCCTGGTTACTATATTGCAAAGGAGACGATCCGCCTCATCAACCTGGTTGCAGATCGCATCAACAAGGACAAGCGTGTCAACGATTTCATGAAGGTTATCTTCATCGAGAACTTCGGCGTATCGATCGGCGAGCTGGTCTATCCCGCAGCGGATGTCAGTGAACAGATCTCCACGGCGTCGAAGGAGGCATCGGGCACGGGCAACATGAAGTTCATGATGAACGGCGCGATTACGCTCGGCACGCTTGACGGCGCGAACGTCGAGATCCGCGATGCGGTGGGCAATGAGCACTGCGTCATCTTCGGCCTCAAGGCGGAGGAGGTCATGAACTACTACGCGACGGGCGCCTACTCGGCGTGGGATGAGTATCACACGAACGAGAAGGTACGCACGGTGATGAACCAGCTCGTCGACGGCACTTACGGAGATTTCCGTTCGCTGTATGACTATCTCCTGCACGCGAACGATGAATTCTTTATCTTGAAGGACTTCAATGCGTACGACAATGCGCGCATCGAGGTCATGCGGCGGTTCAAGGACAAGGATGGCTGGGCACGCACGGCAGCAATGAACGTCGCGCACTCCGGCGGCTTCTCGTCCGACCGCACGATCGACGAATATGCACGCGAGATCTGGGGCATTCGTCCCGTTATCATCTCGTAGCCATACGGGAGTGCGGTACATATCCGCACCCTTTACGAGGAAAATACAGGAGGGGATCGTATGAAAACATCTGCACTCAGTGAGTTTGATCTGTACCTCTTTCATCAGGGCACAAACTATCATGCCCAGGAAATGCTCGGTGCGCACTTCATAGAGCAGGACGGCAAAAAGGGCGTCCGCTTTACGGTGTGGGCACCGAATGCAAAGGCGGTCAGTGTCGTCGGCGAGTTCAATGACTGGAACGTCTTCATTCATCCGATGAACCGCATGGATGACGGCGAGATCTGGGAGGTATTCGTCGAGGGGCTCGGCGAGGGCGAGATCTATAAGTACGCCATCGAGCCGCAGTGGGGCGGCCCGCGCATCATGAAGGCGGATCCCTATGGGTTCTATGCCGAGAAGAAGCCGCAGACGGCATCCCGCACCTACGATATGAACCACTATGAGTGGAAGGATGAGGCGTGGCAGAAACGCAAGGCGGAGGAGTCCTCGTATGAGCGTCCCATGCTCACCTACGAGGTGCATGCGGGCTCTTGGCGCCGCACGCTTGAGGGCGACTACCTCTCCTATCGTGAGCTGGCAGATCAGCTCATCAGCTACGTCAAGGACATGAACTACACCCATATCGAGTTCATGCCTCTCTGCGAGCACCCCTATGACGGTTCGTGGGGCTATCAGGCGACGGGCTATTTCGCCGTGACAAGCCGCTACGGCACGCCCGATGATTTCCGGTATCTGGTCGATACGGCGCACCAGAACGGCATCGGCATCATCATGGACTGGGTGCCGGGGCACTTCTGCAAGGATGAGCAGGGGCTGCGTCACTTCGACGGCAAGAACCTCTACGAATCCGACAACGAGACGCGTGCAGAGAACTGGGAGTGGGGCACAACCAACTTCGATTACGGGCGTACGGAGGTGCAGAGCTTCCTCATCTCGAACGCACTGTTCTGGTTCGAGGAGTTCCACATCGACGGTCTGCGCATCGATGCCGTTGCGAATATGCTCTACCTCAACTATGGGCGCAAGGACGGCGAGTGGCAGCCGAACAAATACGGCGACACGGGCAACCTCGAGGCAATGGACTTCCTGAAGAAGCTCAACGAAACCATCTTCAAGTATCATCCGAATGCGCTCATGATCGCCGAGGAGTCAACTGCATGGCCGCTCATCTCGAAGCCCGTTTATATGGGCGGTATGGGATTCAACTACAAGTGGAACATGGGCTGGATGAACGACATGCTCTCCTACATGAGCCTGGACCCGATCTACCGCAAGTGGAATCAGGACAAGATCACGTTCTCCCTCATGTACGCGTTCTCCGAGAACTTTGTCCTGCCGCTCTCACACGACGAGGTCGTGCACGGGAAATGTTCGCTCATCAGCAAGATGCCGGGCGACTACTGGCAGAAGTTTGCGGGGCTGCGCGGGTTCTTCGGCTACTGGATGGCGCACCCGGGCAAGAAGCTGCTCTTTATGGGCGGCGAGTTCGGACACTTCATCGAGTGGAACTTTGACGACAGCATGGACTGGCATCTCGTCGAGCAGTACCCGATGCACACGAAGATGCTTGCGTACTCGAAGGCACTCAATAAGTTCTACGTCGATAACAAGCCATTCTGGGAGGTCGATTTCGATTGGAACGGCTTCCAGTGGATCGACTGCAACGACAGCGAGAACAGCATTATCGCACTCGTCCGCCGCGCCGAGGATCATAGCGACTTCATCGTCTGTGTCCACAACTTCACCCCCGAGGTACGCCACGGCTACCGCATCGGTGTACCGACGAAGGGCACCTATGTCGAGGTGTTCAACTCCGACGAGGAAGCCTACGGCGGTAGCGGTGTTCTCAACACGGGCGATATCGTGAGCGAGGACTATGCGTTCCACGGACGTGAGCAGTCCATTGTCATCACGGTGCCGCCGCTTGCCTCGACCTTCTACCGTCTGAAGCGCCAGAGCGGTGCGGGAACGCCCGACCACGAGATTCCCGAGACGGTGGATGTCGTTGCAAAAAAAAAAGCAGTGACTTCTAAAACTGTGGATGCAGCTGCAGAGAAGGCCCCGGAGGGCGAAGCCACGAAGAAGGCTGCACCCAAGAAGCGTACGGCGGCGAAATCTGTGGTCGCAGAGGATGCTGTAAAGTCTGCGGCAAAGAAGACAACGCGCGCCGCTGCAAAGACCGAGGCTGCGGAAAAGCCGGCAAAGAAGACCACGGCGAAGAAGTCCGCCAAGACCGCGCCAAAAGAGAGCGCGGAAGCGGAAAAACCCGTAAAGAAGGCTGCGCCGAAGAAGTCTGCAAAGCCGAAAGCTGCGGAGGCCGGGGAAAAGGCGACAAAGTCTGCGGAAAAAACCACAGCAAAGAGTGCAAAGTCCACAGGCATGACGGCGACGAAGAAGAAGATCGCCCGCAAGACTGCTGCAGAGGCGGAAGAAAAGCCAAAGAAAACGCGCACGGCAAAAGCCTGATGCACGTACGGAATAGGAGAATGAGGAAAGCTAAGAAAAGATTGTGATAGGCTCATGGGTCGGATGATTACGGCATCGACTCTGAGGTAAAGGAGGATATTGGGATGAAGGTACTTTATGTAGCATCGGAGGCAGTTCCCTTTGTCAAGACCGGCGGTCTTGCGGATGTGGCGGGCTCGCTCCCTGCCGCGCTTGTAAAGGATGGGGTGGACTGCCGCGTTATCCTGCCGAAGTACGGTGCGATTTCCGAGGAGATTCGGAACTCGATGGAGCATGTCTACGACGGGATTCTGAACGTTGCGTGGCGGGATAAGTTCGTCGGTATTGACAAGTATGTGCTGGACGGCGTGACCTACTACTTCGTGGACAACGAGGAGTATTTCAACCGCGAGGGGTTCTATGGGTATCCCGACGATGCCGAGCGGTTCTCGTTCTTCAGCCGCGCTGTCCTCAACCTCCTGCCTGCACTGGATTTCTGGCCGGACATCGTTCACGCGAACGACTGGCACTCTGCGCTCGTCCCCGTGTTCCTGAAGCTCGAGCATATGGACGATGCACGCTATACCGGCATCAAGTCGCTCTTTACCATCCACAACCTGAAGTATCAGGGGGTCTTCCCGAAGGATGTCATGACGGATGTGTTGGGGCTTGACTGGCAGTATTTCAACAACGGCGACTTCGAGTTCTTCGATGCGGTCAACTTTATGAAAGCCGGCATCATCTACGCCGACTATGTGTCGACCGTCAGCAAGACCTACGCCGAGGAGATCCAGTACGACTACTACGGAGAGCATCTTGAAGGACTGCTGCGCAAGCGCCGCGAGGAACTCTTCGGCATCGTGAACGGCATCGACTACGATGTCTACAACCCCGAGACGGATAAGAACCTCTACGTCAACTACAGTGTGAAAAAGGCGGTCGAGGGCAAGAGTGACAACAAGGTGCGCCTGCAGCGCGATCTGGGACTCCCGGAGAACCGCCGCACGCCGATGGTCGCAATGATCACACGCCTCGTGGCGAACAAGGGGCTCGATCTTGTCGTGCGCGTGCTGGATGAGATCCTTCAGCACGAGAACGTGCAGTTCATCCTGCTCGGTACGGGTGACCGCGGCTATGAGGACTGGTTCAAGGAACTCGCGTGGCGCTATCCGAACAAGGTGTCGATCAATATCCGCTTCTCGAACGAGCTTGCACAGCGCATCTATGCTGCATCGGATATCTTCCTCATGCCGTCCATGTTCGAGCCATGCGGTCTCGGACAGCTGATCGCCATGCGCTACGGCACCATTCCCGTTGTGCGTGAGACGGGGGGGCTGAAGGATACCGTCGTCCAGTTCGACCGCTCGGACGTGGACAAGGGCAACGGCTTCCTGTTCTACGAATACAATGCGCATCAGATGATGTATGCCCTCAAGCGTGCTCTTGCGGCATACGGCAATCTGCGCGAGTGGCGGCAGCTCATCTTTACTGCAATGCACAGTGACTTCAGCTGGAAACGCTCGGCGAAGGAGTACGAAAAGCTCTATGAGCGCCTCCTGCTCGAGGGCTGACATGTGTCTTTTCACACATCCGATTTGTGCGTGGGTTGTCCTAGTTTGAGTCTTTCGTGACGCACCCCCTATGAAACCGCTGGTGAATTTGGTTCAAATAAGAACATTTGATTCTCCAGTGGTTTCTGTGCGTTTATTTTTAGGAAAGGAGAGGGTGCTATGCTGGAATCGTATCAGGTGGAGCACAACTCACAGAATATTTATTTTCGCTCCATCGTCGGAGCGGCGGAGGCGGGGAGTCGTCTGCGGCTCGGCATTCGCATTCGGACATTCGAGCCGATCCATCAGGTACTCGTGCGCCTCTGGCAGGATCAGACGGGGGAGCGTCTGATCCCACTTGAAACAAAGGACGGACAGAACGAGCAGAAATTCTATACCGCATGGTTTGAGCTGCCGGACTATGGATGTCTCGTTTGGTATTACTTCATCATCACGGCGGAAAGCGGCACCTATTTTTATGGGAACAATCCGGAGATGCTGGGCGGGGTGGGAACCCTCAGTACCGAGGCACCTGAGTCCTATCAGATCACGATCTACAATAAGGGAGCACGTACGCCTGACTGGTTCAAGAACGCCGTGATGTACCAGATCTTTCCGGATCGCTTCGCGCGTTCGGGTGACACTATCGTCCGCAAGAAGGGCGCGGTCATCCGCGCGGACTGGACGGACGACCCCATGTATCTCAAGGATCCCGACACAAAGGAGATTATCGCCTACGATTTCTTCGGCGGGAATCTGCGCGGTGTCATGGAAAAGCTCGACTATCTGAAGTCTCTCGGAATCTCGTGCATCTACTTCAACCCCGTCTTTGAGTCCGAGAGCAACCATCACTACGATACGGGAGACTACCACAAGATCGACCCCGTGCTTGGCGATATTGAGGACTTTCGTGCCCTCGTCACGGCGGCAGAGGAGCGCGGCATCCGCATCATCCTCGACGGCGTATTCAGCCATACGGGCAGCAACAGCATCTATTTCAACCGCCAGCATCGGTACAGCTCGCTCGGCGCGTACCAGTCGAAGGAGTCGCCGTACTACTCGTGGTACCACTTCCGCAACTATCCGAACGAGTACGACTGCTGGTGGGACTTCGACACGCTGCCGAACGTCAACGAGACCGACCCTGCCTACATGGACTTCGTCATCACAGGCAAGGACAGCGTGCTTCACCACTGGATGAACGAGGGGATTGCGGGCTGGCGCCTCGACGTGATCGACGAGCTCCCGCCGACGTTCTCCAAGACGTTCTTTGCCGAGCTGAAGAAGCGCAACCCCGATGCCGTCATGATCGGTGAGGTCTGGGAGGACGCCTCGAACAAGGTCGCCTACGGGACGCCGCGCGAATACCTCTCTGGGAGCGAGATGGATTCGGCGATGAACTATCCGCTGCGCACGATGATGCTCGACTTCCTCACGGGCGCGGTCGATGGACGCCAGACAGCACGACGGCTCGCAAGCCAGATCGAGAACTACCCGAAGGAAAATCTCTATGCGATGATGAACCTCATCGGCAGCCATGACGTACAGCGCGCGATCACCGTACTCGCCGGCGTCCCCTACTATGAGGGGATGCCCGCCATCGAGCAGTCGCGCGTGCGCATGACGCCGGAGCAGTTCGATCTCGGCTCGCGCCGCCTCCTCATGGCAACCCTCTGGCAGATGACCTATCCCGGCGTGCCGAGCGTCTACTATGGCGACGAGATCGGCATGCAGGGCTTCAAAGATCCGTTTAATCGCCGCCCCTACGACTGGGTGCATGGCAACAAGGAGATCCGCAGCTGGTTTGAGCGCTTTATCGCGATCCGCAACGAGAACGATGCACTGCGCACGGGCGATATCCTGCCGCTCTACGGTGCGGGTGATGTCATCGCCTATGCACGCAACATTCGCTCGGGCTACGATGTGTTCAATCAGGAGAAGGAGGACGGTGTCTTTATCGCCGCATTCAACCGTAACCTTACCGAGACGCAGACCATTGATGTGGAGGTGAGCGACTTCGCCTGCGGCGTGTTTGAGGATGCGTTCAAGCCCTCGCGCACATACGAGGTGGAGCGCGGACGCCTGCGGATCAAGATTCCGCCGCTCTTTGGACTCCTCCTGCGTCAGCGTGAGGAGCCGCAACGTTACGAACGTAAGGCGGGCGTCCTCCTGCACCCGACCTCCCTGCCGTCAAAATACGGCGTGGGCGACTTTGGCAAGGAAGCATATCGCTTCCTCGACTTCCTCGCCGAGGCGGGGCAGAAGATCTGGCAGATTCTGCCGCTCAGTCCCGTTGGACATGGCTACTCGCCCTATCAGTCCATCTCCGCGTTCGCGGGCAATATCATGATGATTGATCCCGAGGATCTTGCTGCGCGCGGCTGGCTGACAGAGAAGGATCTCTTCCTGCCATACGAGGCGAACACGGCGTTCATCGACTTTGAACGCGTCAAACAGTTCAAGAAGGAACTGCTCGAAAAAGCATTTCGCGTGTTCCGCAAGACGAGCGCACAGGATCAGGCATTCCAAGAGTTCTGTGCAAAAGAAGCGTACTGGCTGGATGACTACGCCCTCTTCCATGCGGCAAAGAAAGAATATGCACGCAAACCTTGGACAGAGTGGCCGGACGAGATCAAGCACCGCGACCCTGCGGCGCTCAAGGCCCTTGCCGAGCGACAGAGGGATGAGGTGGAACTGGATCGCTTCAAGCAGTACATCTTCCATCTCCAATGGAATCGTCTGCATGACTATGCGAAAAAGAAAGGCATCGAAGTCCTCGGCGACATGCCGATCTTCATCGCACAGGACAGCGCAGACGCATGGGCGAATCAGCACCTCTTTGACCTCAATGAGGATGGTACACCGCGTACCGTCGCGGGCGTACCGCCCGACTACTTTGCCGCGAATGGACAGCTCTGGGGCAACCCGCAGTACAACTGGGACGCGATGAAGGCGGAGAACTACGCATGGTGGAAGAACCGCTTCCGGAAACTGCATGAGCAGGTGGATATCCTGCGCATCGACCACTTCCGCGCATTCGAGTCCTACTGGTCGGTCGACGGCAAGGCGACGACCGCGATCAACGGCCGCTGGCTCAAGGGGCCGGGCAAGCCCTTCTTCGATGAGATTGAGAGGGAGCTTGGTGAGATGAACATTGTCGCCGAGGATCTCGGCATCATCACGAGCGAGGTTGAGCGTCTGCGTGCCGACTGCGGCTTCCCCGGCATGAAGATTGTCCACTTCATGCTTGAGCCGAACGAGTCGGGACGCGTCGGCTTCGTTACGCCCGAGAACAGCATCATCTATACGGGGACGCACGACAACAACACCACCGTTGGCTGGTTCACGCACGATATCGATGAAGTGCTGCGTGAGACGCTCGCGAATATGACGGGTACGACCTCTGATCGCCCGAAGACGATATGCAAGCGCCTCATCAAGGCGGCATACGCCTCGCGCGCCCGCATGGCGATCATCCCCATGCAGGATCTCCTCGCCCTCGACGAGCGCGCCCGCATGAACACCCCCGGCACCGTCGGCATCAACTGGCGTTGGAGCCTCAAGAAGGACTATCTCCTCGAGCTCGACCCGAAGAAGCTGAAAGCGCTCTGCGTGCGCTACCATCGGTAATGCAAGGCATGAGCTCATAGGAACAGCGCTTGATCGCCGCAAAAATAGGGGGCTGTTGTACGAAGTTTTTAACTTCGTACAACAGCCCCCTTCTTTGTATCCCTTCCACCGCTTGCGCGATCCCCCTTCCCCGTCAAACGGGGAATGCTTATATTGTTTCTCTGATCGTGCAGAGCTCCAGTACATCGGAGGCAGATGACGCACGAATCAGTCCGTCATAAAATGGTGTGTTTTCCAAGAGGTACATCAGATCCTTGAGCGCCTGTGTG
>NZ_ALKG01000024.1 GCF_000286455.1 Selenomonas sp. FOBRC6 | reverse complement strand
CGGTATGGCAATCTGCTGATACTTTACGCCTTCCTCGAGCACGGCGATCCTGCCTGTGTTCATCGTACCGCCGTAGACGGCGTGCCAACTCTCTCGCAGCTTTGACGGGTCTTTGAGCACCCCCGGATGTTCGAGTACGCCTCCCGGACGCGCACCATTCTTGAAGAATGCCGCGCCATACTCTTCCGTTGCAAGAGCGATGCCGATGGCGTTCTTTGCCATAGCGATTGGGCTATAGCCGACAAGTCCGTCAAAGCCGAGTCCCGGAATATGCAGCACATCCTCACGCCGCAGACGAATCTGTCCCTTATCCACAAAGTTTGGATTCTCCTCCGTGGTTCTCGTGTAGGTGTAGTAGAGTTCCCCTGTGCGGCTGTCCCGACTCACCTCCATCTTGTCCGGGAGCAGCGGATAGAGTCCGAGAACACGCCCTCTGCCATCCCGCAAAATTTGTGCATAGGCATTTCCCCACAAAAGAAGGTGACTCATCAATGTTTCGCGAAATATAAAGGAGGTCATTTCGGGATTCGGTGCGTCATGGAGCAGGAAGTACAGCGGATGCTCCGGCACGCGCTCTTTTCCCTGCCCTTTGTAGACATAGACGTGAAGCGGCAGCCCTGCGATGGATTCGGCTAAGATACGGACACAGGCGTAGACCGCCGTTGTCTGCATTGCCGTCCGTTCGTTGACTGCCTTGCCCGCTGCCGTCTGCCCGAACAAAAAGGACAAGCCGCCAAGATGATTCATGGGCTTGTCCCGCGAACGGAAAAGTTTTGAGAAGATGTTCATGGTATCAGCAACCTTTCGATTAGGGTTAGGGAGAGTAAAATGGCACGTGGAAAAAATATCAACGTATTTCTTATGGACGATACACCAATCGGACGCATAAAATGCACCTTATCCAACTGGACTGGCACAGTCTATAAAATTCCAAGAACATCTCTTGAAAAATGTAAAGACCGTGACGATCTAAAACAGAGCGGCGTATATTTTCTCTTTGGCACATCCGATGAAACAGAAAAGCCCCTCGCCTATATAGGCCAAGCCGGTAATCGGAAAAACGGGAAAGGTATTCTCCATCGATTGCTTGAGCACAAGAAAGATGATTATTGGAACGAGGCTGTTGTCTTCACTACTTCAAACAACTCTTTCGGACCTACTGAAATAAGTTTTCTTGAGAATAAGTTTTGTAACCTTGCAATAGATGCGCAGCGATACGAGATAAAAAACGGAAATGAACCAACCCAGGGAAATATAACCGAGGAAAAAGAAAGCGAACTGGAAGAGTTTACTGAAAAAGCCCGTATAATCATGGGTGTATTAGGACACAAAATTTTCGAGCCACTATCAACAACAGTATCAGAAGAACAAATATCAAACTTTATAGAGAAAAGAACAAATGTGATTTTTTATCTATCAAGAAAAATACGGAAACTTGGCAGAACCATCGAAGCAAAAGGCAAGCATACGGCAGAGGGATTTGTTGTTTTACAAGGAAGCAAGGTCTCCCCAGTGGAGGATTCAACAATATCTGCTGGAATAAGTAAGCGCAGAAGAAAAGCCCATATATCCGACGGTATTCTCTTAGAAGATATGCTTTTCTCTAGCCCATCTGCCGCTGCAAGATTTCTTGTAGGGCAATCTACAAACGGTTTGATAGCATGGAAAACAGAAAACGGAACAACACTCAAAGAATACGAAAATTTAATGTTGGAATGAACGTTACTATCTTCGCGGCTCGAATCGCATATAAACTAACATTGCTTGTTATTCATATGCAGAGTAAATCATTTATTCCACCTGCCCTCCTTTTTCTACCCTCTCACAGCAACAAAATTCCTCGCTCGTCATAAATAGATGCTGAGGTATCATTCCCACAGCGGATCGCACGGTCGAGTGCCATGATGAGCGCAATCACACCATCAATCTTCTCGGTGGATTTCTCCTTGTCCACCTTGATGTTGCCCGCAGGGTCGGTGCGAATGAAGATATTGTCTGCCATCCAGCGCATGACGGGATGCCCGCCGTGCGCTATTTTCTTTTCCAGCGCCAGCTTCATCAGCTCCTTGGTCGGCGGACTCATATCCTTGAAGCCCTGCCCGAACGGTACGACGGTAAAGCCCATCCCTTCGAGGTTCTGCACCATCTGCACTGCGCCCCATCGGTCAAAGGCAATCTCGCGGATGTTGTACTTCTCGCCAAGCCGCTCAATGAACGCCTCGATGAATCCGTAATGCACGACATTCCCCTCTGTGGTCATAAGAAAGCCTTGCTTCTCCCACACGTCATAGGGAACATGGTCGCGACGCACACGCAGGTCGATGTTTTCCTCGGGAATCCAGAAGTACGGAAGCACGGCAAACGGCTCATCCTCCTCCGTCGGAGGAAAGACCAGAACAAATGCTGTAATATCCATCGTGGAGGAAAGGTCAAGACCGCCGTAGCAGACACGACCATCCAAGGACTCAGCGTCAACAGGGGCGGCACAGCTATCCCACTTGTCCATCGGCATCCACCGCACGGACTGCTTCACCCATTGATTCAGCCTCAACTGACGAAAACTGTTCTCCTCGGCAGGGTTCTGCCGTGCGGAATCACAGGCTGCCTGTACCTTGTCGATGCCGACCGTGATGCCGAGCGACGGATTCGACCGCCTCCAGACCTCCGGGTCTGTCCAGTCCTCATCCTCCTTTGCTCCGTAGATCACGGGATAGAAGGTCGGGTCGATCTTTCGCCCTTCGAGAATATCCTTCGCTTTCTGGTGCGTCTCGTAGCAGATGGACTGCGTATCCGTCCCCGCTGTGGTGATAAGGAAGTAGAGCGGCTGCATTCGCGCATCGCCAGAGCCTTTTGTCATAACGTCAAAGAGCTTGCGGCTCGGCTGTGTGTGCAGCTCATCAAATACCACGCCGTGAATATTGAACCCGTGTTTGGAGTACGCCTCTGCCGAAAGAACCTGATAGAAACTGTTCGTCGGCAAATACACCATGCGCTTCTGGGAGGCGAGGATCTTCACCCGCTTGCTGAGTGCAGGACACATACGCACCATGTCTGCTGCGACCTCGAATACGATGCTTGCTTGCTGACGATCAGCAGCACAGCCATACACCTCGGCTCGCTCCTCCCCGTCACCGCAGCAAAGGAGTAGTGCAACGGCGGCCGCGAGTTCGCTCTTCCCGTTCTTCTTCCCTATCTCGATATACGCTGTGTTGAACTGACGATAGCCGTTCGGCTTCAGAATTCCGAAAATGTCTCGGATAATGCGCTCCTGCCAGTCGATGAGTTCGAAGGGCTTTCCTGCCCACGTCCCCTTCGTATGGCACAGACACTCGATAAAACCCACGGCATAGTCCGCAGCGGCTTTGTCATAGTGCGCGTTCTCTGCCATAAACTTCGTCGGTGTGTAGTCCGTCAGTTTCCGCAAGCAATCACTCCCATCAAAAAAGAGCCGCTGTCAGCGACTCAAAAACACAGAAACGAGAAGCAGCCCCGAAGGGCTGATTTGTTGTTCGGCGTGGCTTAGATGCGCTTCATGCACCAAGCCATCGCGTGCCCGCCGTCCTCGAAAAGCTCCATGCTGGCTTCGACGAGGTTCAGGCGGCATTCAATGTCCGCGAAGCCAGTCTCCTCCGGCGTTTCGACCATCTCGTAGATGGCTGCGTGGAATCCCCAGCACTCCATTCCGACAACAAGGATCTGCTCGCCGTAGCGCAGGATCGCGCCGCTCGTCCCGAACCGCATCTCATCGAGGTGCTCCATCGTGGTGGTCTTCGGCCATCTTGCTTCTGCGTTCCTCATTTTCGTTTCCTCCTTTGTGTAGGTTGTTCCCTTCGGTCATGTACATATATGTCTCTAAACGAGGAATATAGCAAGTCATATTTCGGATAAACTACACTTATTTTTCGAGAGAAACACAGCCCCGAAAGGCTGTGCAAGAAGCTGTAAAACTTACTCTTCGCCCGTGAGGATGAAGCGAATATATGCGGCGCGATCTCTCTCGATGAAGCAGATGAGTTCGTAGAATTCCATCTTAAACGCCATCCTCTGAACAGCGGGAACATCGAACATATTCACCTGCCCGGAGTTGCGGATGTCCCTGATCTGGGAAACAATTTTCTCGTTCATGACTGACCGCCTTTCTCTGCGATGCGGAAGGAGTCCACACCGGGGATAAGGCTGAGTGACGATCCTGTCTCCCATCGGACGAGAAGCTGTCCTGCATCGTCAACGCCCAGAATCTCGCCCATCGTCCCTGTCGGTGGTGCTTGCGGATCGTCCATGCCGAGGAGTTCCACCTTCGTCCCGCGCGGATACCTCTCCCGAAGCGCGGCGATCTGTTCCTTACTCGGAAAATGCATGACGCTCATCTCCTTTCCGATGTCCGCTCTTAAACGCGCTGCTGCCCGTGAGGTTCTGCATGAGGATCTTTCGACTTACCTTATAGGCATTTCCGATCATGCCAAGGCGCAGGAGGAAGCAGCGGAATGCGTATTTCTCGTTGTCCACAATCTTCTCCTTTGCCGTGACACGCTTCTGCGTCCGTGCCATCTCGCAGAGTTTGCTGATGAACTCAGCGTATGCCTTTGCCGTCTCGTCGGTGATCGTGCCGTGCAGCCACGCGAAGGTGATGCGATCATTCGTCAGAGTGTAGGTCGCTTCCTTGATGTCAAAGGCGTGCCGGATGAGCCGTCCCTTGCTCAGGAGAAGCGCGTCCAGATTGTTCAGTGCGGTCTCCGTGAAGAGGCTACGCGGGAGGCTGATGGAAAGGGTATCTTCGGAGGAGTCAGCTTCTGCATCTGCCGTTTCCGTCGGGGTGGAATCGTTCTGCGCCGTGTCCTCGCAAGGAGTCTCGCTCGTCGTGGATTCCGTTGTGCTCGGCTCCTTCGCCCCTGTGTCTGCGCAGGAAGCCTCATGCTCCCCGCCCTCGGACATAAAGCCCTCCTCGCACAGTGCCGTGCGCACACGCGCAAGTGTCGCTTCGTCGGTGGCATCGTCGAAGCAAAGACCGCCGTCCTTCGTGATCTCAAATGCGCCGACCTTGTAGGAAAAGCTCGGTGCGCCGCAGTAGACGGGCTTCGTGTTTAGCACCTTGCTGACGATCCCGACCATCGCCTTGCGCTCTTCCTTCTGGATGTTGTAATTGACCTTCATGGTGGTTTCCTCCTTTATGAACTTTGGTCATTACATTCATCACTCGTATGGGAAGAATTAGCAAGCGGATTGTGTTGTATACACCATGGCCTCAGTGAGATAAACCGCAGAGCGTCATCATTTCACAGAATGAGGAGCAGTCATCCGCTCGAGCATCTTGCCCGTCATCCAGATCGCCCCGTCGATGACAAGCGGCAGGAAGATGCGGTCGCGGAATCTGCACCATCCCGTCTCCTTCTCCGCGCTCTCCTTCAGTGCCGCCGTATATGCCGCCGATACTTCACGCGCCGCAGGAAGCCCCTTCTCATGAAGCCAGAGAACAGTCGCTTCCTTTGCCTCCGTCCGCACGAAATCTCCCACATAGTTCTTCAGCTCATTTTGAATGTGTTCCAGTTTCATCTTCAACACTCTCCTTCATAATCCGTTACCCCACGCGCAATGGCGCGGGCAAATTCATCCTGCTGACTGCGGAGCAAATGCGCGTCGCCCGCATGGTCGATAAACGCAAGCTCCACAAGCACGGCGACTGCATCGGTGTTGCTCAGAACGTACAGACCATTGACACCGGGCTTTGCTCCCTTCACGCCGCGATCCACAGTTCCGAGCGCATCCACAATCTGGTTCTGAATGCAGCTTGACAGCTTCTCTCCTGCGCCGCTTCCGTAGAAGTACCAGACCTCTGTCCCGTTCGCACTGCCGTTACAAGCGTTGCAGTGAACAGAGATAAACACATCGGCATCCACACGGTTGGAGGCCGATACGACCTCATGCAGACTATCGGACTGCAAGTTGCCGACCACCTCAACACCTGCGGCAGTAAGGTAGCCCACAACAAGATCAGCGACATTCTTTGCCACATCACATTCTCTCAGTCCGTACCCGCACGCACCGGGATCTGGATTCCCGTCCGGGGCATGACCCGGATTCAAAAACACACGCATTATGCTTCCTCCTTTGGTTTTGGCACATCCGCATACGGAATGCGCTCACTATCACGTTCCAAAAACACATCTTCCGCATTTCCGTCCTTGCTCTGGATGTACCGCTCAACAGCGACATCCACGAATTTCGGTTCAAGCTCCACACCGTAGCAGATACGGTTCAACTGGTCGCAAGCGATGAGCGTTGATGCCGAGCCGAGGAAGCCGTCAAGAACGATGCCATTCGTCTGCGTACACTGCTTAACAAGGTACGCAATGAGCGGTACGGGCTTCGAGGATGGATGTCCGTAGCCGTCCTTCTTCGAGTCCTTGATACGATCAAAAGAGAACACCGTAGTCTGCTTTTGATCGCCGTACCATCTGTGCCGCCCGTCCTTCCGCCAGCCCCAGATGACCGGTTCGTGAATGTACTTCCAATCCGTCCGTGTGAGTACAAGGCGGTCTTTCTTCCACACGAGTCCCGCGCCAACTTTAAAGCCCGCATCCTCATAAGCGTCATGAAAGATGCGGGCTTTTGCCGTTGCGTAGAAAACGTAGATGGAAGCGTCCGTCGCCATTGCCGAGTGAAAGGCGGTAAAGGCAGATTTCAGGAAGTCGTAAGCGTCCTTGTCATTCAGATCATCGTTCTTGATTTTCCCAGATGTGCTTTCCAGAGCCACAAAATACGGCGGGTCCGTGCATACGAGGTTGACCTTCTCACTGCCGAGCAGACGTTCATACGTCTCCGGCAACGTGGAATCTCCGCAGATAACACGATGCTTGCCGAGATGCCACACATCACCCGATTGAGCAACACAGGGTTTTGCGAGTTCCGCATCCACGTCGAAGTCGTCTTCCTGCGCTTCGTCGTCATCCAGTGAGAGCAGATCGGCAATCTCGGTTTCGTCGAAGCCCGTGAGTGAGATGTCGAAGTCCATACCCTGCAAGGCTTCCATCTCGACACGCAGCATATCTTCATCCCATCCCGCATCGAGTGCGAAACGGTTATCCGCGAGGATGTATGCCTTCTTCTGCGCCTCGGTCAGATGGTCGACGAATACGCACGGCACATTCTCCATGCCCTCCGCCCGTGCAGCCATAACGCGCCCGTGTCCTGCGAGGATGCCGTAGTCCTTGTCAATAATGACGGGACTGACGAATCCGAACTCCCGCAGACTGCCGCGCAGCTTGTTGATCTGTTCGGGCGAATGCGTCCGTGCGTTGTTGGCATATGGCACGAGTTTACTGATCGGAACGAGCTTCATCTCCGATGTTGTTTTGTTCAAATGACTTCCCTCCTTACTTCCTCGAACGCAGCAGCCGTTCCATCCGATCCTCCTGCGGCGATCCGCTGAACGTGGTGGTGCAGTTCTGCTTTACGATGTCGAAAATCTCATACCAGAGCAGATTGGACTGTTTCTGGAATGCCTGCCCCATCTGAACAAAGGGGCTTGCTATTGCCCCTCCGGTGGTCGGATGCTTGCCGATGAGCCCGTATTGACTCATTGCCTCCTCGCACTGGACAAAGCGGGCAAATGCCTGCGCGTAGCTTTCAATCAGGCGTGGATTCACGAGGCGCTCACAGCCGCGCTCCTTCAGCCACAGCCACGTCTCGCGGAAAATCTCGTCCGCACCGAGCGGCTTTCCATTCCGCTGTCGCGCAGACAGGAACTCGCTCGGCGTTGGCATCTCCTCACCATAGAGGTCGGCGGCATCCACAAGGTCTGTGCCGTCCAGTTCCGTCATGGGGAACTCCATGATGTGCGCCGTTCGCCCGCCCGCAATTTTATCTGCCAGTGCTTCGGGTTTGTCTCCCGCCCGGACTCGCCTACCACCGCGATTTGTACCGTCCTTTGCCATAGGGCATCACCTCCAATCTGCCCGTTTTTTAATACCCCGTTTGAACCGTTCTTTTTTTACGCGAGCCCCCGTGCCGGTCAGACGGGGCGTGGCTTGTAGAGATTTCTACCGCCCCTCCCGGTCAGCCGTCGGATTTTTTCCGCTGGTGGATTTTCTCGTGACAGCTGACGCACAGACTTTTGAGATTGCTCTCCTCATTCGTCCCACCATCAGCAATCGGCTTCACATGATGAACAAGCGTTGCCACCGTCGCAAAGCCAAGCCCAAGACATCTCTCGCAAAGAGGATGCGCCGCGATGTAACGGTCGCGGATTTTCTTCCACGCACCACCATATCGCTCGTGCTGATTGTACCCACGGGCGAAATGCTCATAGTGCCGTTGCATTTGCTTTTCGTGTTCCTCGCAGTAGCCGCTCTTGCTGTCGGTCAGTTTTGGGCAACCTTGATAACGGCAGGGGCGTTTGGGTTTCCTCGGCATAGCACCACCTCGTTTTGGGCAATAAAAAACCTCCGCAGGGATTTCTCCCTCGGAGGTCTATCTACACTTTTCTAGCCTATACTATACCATGTCAAGCCCCGGTCAACAACGTGCCAAGCAGTGCCAAATAGTGCCAACTAATGCCAAACCGTGTCAATTTTCGAGATTTTTTAAGATTTTATTGTGAAGCCGCTGAACGGTTCTCAAACTGCTGAACATATCCACGGCAATATCAGGCCAAGACTTACACAGCACATAGCGACGGCGCAACAGGCTCTGCCATTCGGGATTATCAATCTTGTCGATGAAGTCGCTGATCTCCATCTTGACGGCAAGAAAGCGATAGATGTTCTCGTTGATTTCTTTTTCCTTGTCAATAATCCGCTCCACCCACTTGGCATAGGGTGCTTCCGTGGGCTTTCTGTGGCTGACGCGCTCCTCCAAACGGCTGCCGCTTATCTTCATGGAGAGTTCCCGCAGATGGTTAAGCTCCGCAATTTGGGCGTTAATGGCATCGTCCAAATGCCGCGCCCGTTCTAAAAATTCTCTCACGCTCACGCTTACATCGCCTCCTCCATTTGCTTAAGCCGCGAGAGCAGCACTTCCCCGTCCAACTCCGTGAGTTCCCCAAACCAATCGGAACGGAAAAACTTCTCGGTATCATACCGTAAGGTTTCATGGCTGATGATGGCGTTTAGTTTCCGCTCCTCACGGCTTAGTTTCTCACGCTCGGCGGGAAGTTTCAGAGCCTTTCGCTCTTCTCGGTGTTTTTGTTTTGCGGCGACTTGGGCGGCGACAATTTCAGATAGTTCCTTTGTGCGACGATTTTTCTTCAGAAACTTCGCCGCTTTTTTATGGTCTTTCGCCGCCTGTTCGATGATGGCGTTAGCCAAAGCCTCATACGGATTCATGGACAGCACCTCCCAGATTAGCTTTCACGGCATCGATAAGAGCCGCTTGAGTTTTGTCCTTATGCTTTAAGGCATACATCACGTTTTGGTCGATGGTGTTCTCCGTCAGGATGTGATGAATAACCACCGTGTCCTTTTGTCCTTGGCGATAGAGCCGAGCATTAGTCTGCTGATAAAGTTCCAAACTCCAAGTGAGTCCGAACCACACCAAGGTAGAGCCGCCGTCCTGTAAGTTAAGCCCGTGTCCGGCAGAAGCGGGGTGAATAACGGCGACGGGGATTTTCCCCTCGTTCCAATCGGCAATGTCGCGGTCGGTCTTTATCTCTCGCACGGAAAACCGCGACTTGACGCGCTCCAAATCATGCTTAAACCAGTACGCCACCAGCACCGCTTTGCCGTTTGCTCCTTCGATGATGTCCTCCAAGGCATCAAGTTTTTGGTCGTGCAGGTGAAGGGCTTTGCAGTCTTTGTCATACACCGCACCGTTTGCCATCTGCAATAGCTTATTGGAAAGAGCCGCCGCATTGACGGCATCTATCTCCTTGCCGCCAAGCTGTACCACCATGTCGGCTTTCATACGCTCGTAGACTTTTCGCTCCTTGTCGGTCATTTTGACGGTCATGGTATTCATCACGAGTGGCGGCATTTTCAAAAAATCTCCCGCTTTCATGGAGATGGTAATGTCGGCGATGCGGCTGTAAATTTCTTCCCTTGCGCCGGGTCGAGGCTTGTAGGAAAAGACCATCTGCTGACTCCGCTTGTCGGGGACAAAATACTGCTCTCGGTATTGACCGATGAATTTCCCCAGCCGCTCCCCCATATCGAGTAACCGAAACTCAGCGAATAAATCCATCAGACCGTTGCTAGACGGCGTACCCGTCAAGCCCACGATGCGTTTTACCTTGGGGCGAACCTTCATCAGCGTCTTGAACCGCTTTGTTTGGTGGGATTTGAAACTGGAGAGTTCGTCGATAACCACCATGTCATAATCGAAGGGCAAGCCGCTCTTTGTAATGAGCCAGTCCACATTCTCTCGGTTGATGATATAGAGATTGGCTTTTTGAGTGAGAGCCGCTCGCCTATTCTGCTCCGTGCCTACGGCTACGGCATAGCTGATGTTTACGAGGTGATCCCACTTCTTTATCTCCTGCGGCCATGTGTTTTTCGCCACCCTTAATGGCGCGATAATCAGCACACGGGAGATTTCAAAACGGTCAAAAAGCAAGTCGTTTATTGCCGTCAGCGTGATAGCCGTCTTTCCAAGCCCCATATCGAGGAGAACGGCGGCTTGGTCGTGAGTTTCGATAAAATCTGCGGCGTAGGTCTGATATTCATGCGGCGTGTACTTCATCGGAGTTCCCTCCAAAGGATATGGTAAATATCCCGCAAGGCTTTCTCTGCCGCTTTGCCGTCAAAATCTTTGTACTCGATAATCTCGGCGAGTTTTTTGACCTTGTCCTCTATCTCGCGGATGGTGTCCTTATGGTCTTTTTGTTGTGCCTCGTAATCCTTCCAAAGGCCATCGTAGGCTTTTTCGTTATCCTCTTGGTCTTTGAGCCAGTCCTCAAACCACCACCGGGCATCCATGCCCATATATTCGTCAACGAGATACAGCATATCCCGTATTTCGGTCACGGGTTCGTTTCTGCCGTCCCACAAAGTGATAATCAAATCAGTCCCCTCCAATCTCCTCAAGTATCGGCGCGATTTGCTCCGCACCGTCAATCACATAGACTTTGTAGCCCAATCGCCGTAAGGTTTTATGCCGTGCCGCTTGGAGCGGACGCACCTTCTTACCCGGCGCTTTGAGTTCGGCAAAGGCCGTGCGTCCACCGGGCAGGAGAATGATGCGGTCGGGTACGCCGTCAAGTACCGGCGATCCCCACTTTGGGCAAATGCCGCCAAGTGACTTCACAGCCTCTACGAGTTTTCGCTCGATGTTCTTTTCCCTCATAGCTTTCCCCCCTATGTGACACCTACGACATCCCTTTACATACCTTTTATATAGAGAGATTTAAGGAATAAATCAGCCCTAAAGGGGGTATAGTAAATGGTTGCCATAGGTGTCATAACCCACTTGAAGTCCCATCGAATCTGGATTCTTGGCTGACTACCACACAGCTTTGACCGTCATAAAAATTGACGGTCATGGGTGTCATTAGTCATCAAAGGCACTATTTTTCAGCCTGACTCCCTTGATGAATCGTCCGTTGGATTTTCTAAAGCGAGAAAAGCCCGCTTGTTCGATGGTGGAGTAAAAGGTCGCCGAATCCCTGATGTAATCGCCCGTCCGCATACAAAAAGCGCGATACTCGTTATAGAACTCGCCGGATTTCTCCACAAAGTCCTCACCTACTTCACAACATTCCTCGATGAAGTAGCCCAGCCAGTCGCTATCGCTCTTATACCGTCCAATGGCATCCTCCACCACCTTGGGCGGCTTGGGATTGTACCCATCGTCAATGGCTTTCTTTGCGCCCTCGATAATCCACTTCAAAACATATCCCCCGGCATTTTCCGTGAGATGCTTGGAGAAATTCTTGATGTCGTTTTTGCCGGTGATTGTGGCGTTAAAGGGAATGACGATGAGCCGCCGCCAAATGCCCCTGTCCATTGCTCCCACCTTCGGCAGATGGTTCGTGTACAGCACCAACATATGACTGGGCATAAAATCGAAGGGGTCTTTGTATTTCTTCTCGCCCTTGATTTGGTCGGTACTGCAAAGCTGTTTCACCACGGAGGTTGATAGACGCACGCCGTCTTCCAACTCTGCAGCAATAAGAAGTCGCTTACCCTTTGCTTCGGCGATTTCAGGCTTCACATTGCGGCGACAACCCGTGGTAAGCGCATCGGCGGATATTCCTCCGGCGTAAGTCCCCAAAGCCCAAGCGATGGTATTCCAAAAGGTAGATTTGCCGTTGGCTCCGTCACCATAGGAGATGATGATGGCTTCAAGGTAAACGATGCCTATCGCCCCAAGCCCACAGATTTTCTGCACATACTCAATAAGTTCCCGGTCACCGCAGAAAATGGTCGTGAGGAAATTCTCCCAGAGTTCTTTTCCTTCGTCGCTCGGCGATGTGTTGCATATCTTGGTGATAAGGTCGTCGGGATTGAAGTCACGCCGTCCGTCCGCGCCTTGCGTCAAGTCGTAGGTGCCGTCTTTGCAATTCAGCATAAAGGGATCGCGGTCTAAATCGGCGGCTTTGACTTCAAGCATGGGCTTTGCCGCTTCCATAGCGGAGACAATGAACTTCATGTCCCGCCGTTTCATGGCGAAAGCCTTGTACTTGATTGCCGCAAGGTACGCCATAAAGAGTTTTGTCTGCTCCTCCCCCGCTATCTGCTTTTCGAGGGTCTTGCCACCGGCGATGATGTCCTGCTCGGTAATGCCGGACGCAAGGAGCGCATCCTCGGTCTGCTGTATAAGGTTTTCCGCATCGGCAAGCTGCATATCGGAAAATTCCTCCGTAAGACCTATGGATTGATATTTGGACTCAAGCCACGCCGAGCCGTCATAGCGGAGAAAGCCGGTAGCCCCGGAGTAGCAGAGTTTGTCACCGAAAACCGACGCCAACACTTTGGCTTGTCCGATGTCGGAGTAGTCTTCGGGCTTCAAATATCCCGCGCTGCCAAACATGGCCTCGTATTCCTCCGGCGGCACATAGTTTTCGTTCTGCTGTACCTTTTTAAGGAAACGCCTGCCGGAGCGATAGATGGTTTCAAGTTCCCGTTCTTCCAAGGGAGGATTGCACTTTGCCGCCTCAGCTTCGAAGAGTTCCCGCGCCTTTTCCGTATCTCCGAACCGCATCAGCACGCGACCGACAAAGCGAGACAGCGTCTTGTTCCTGACCCCCGCCGAGATTTCCTTAGAATGTTCCG
Organism: Selenomonas sp. FOBRC6; assembly: GCF_000286455.1. Lineage (GTDB taxonomy): Bacteria > Bacillota > Negativicutes > Selenomonadales > Selenomonadaceae > Centipeda. Next base: position 3,341 of record NZ_ALKG01000024.1, on the reverse strand, counting down.
GGAGCAAGTCCTCCAATGCTTCTTCGCCGCCAAGGTCATCGTCGATGGTAAGCCAACCATCATTCCAAACAATATCCTCCGGCTTAACCTCCGAGCCAAACATAAACCGCGCCGCATCGAGGGCGTTATCATCGAAGTAGGTGTACTTCGCTTGAATTGCCGCCTTGATAGCTGCATAACGGACGGCGTCCGCAGTTTGCTCGATGACAAAGACCACGTGCTTTTTGGGGCGCGCCGTCTTGCCGTCTTTTTCCTTCATGTCGTGACGGCTGGGAATAATCACCATCTGCATATCGCCGAAGTCGGCGAGCAGTTTCTTTTCGTCCACCCAGTCGGCGGGGTTGTCACTTTTGTCGTTATCCACATCCATAAGAATGCAGTTCGACCACTCGAATTTTCCCTTGGAGCGATAGCTGCCCTTAAACTTCCCCGCCGTGTGGTCATTGGCAACAGCCGCCGCCAAAGCCGTGGGCGAGTCAATCTCCGCTTTATGGGGATAGACGCAGTTTTTTTCGTTGCCGACGCAATCGGCGGTAAACAATGTGAACTTCATACGATTTCCTCCATATTTTCCGTAAACCGACGAATCCTTATGCCCTGCTCCTCTGCCGCCGCCATCTCGTTTTTCATGCCTACGGTCGGCTCACCAAACGCCCAAAGCTCCGAGCAGTAGTTGAGAATGGCAAGGTCAATCTCCAAAGCAAGTTCTCGCTCCGTTTCCTCCGATAAGAAGGACGGCAGATAAAGATGGGGTGCGATAGGCGATTTTCCTTCCAAAGCCGCAAAACGGCAGTACAGCCTTGCCTTCCTCGTATTGCCGTCTATGTCGCCGGAGTAAGCGGATGCTATGTATACCAAGTGTCGCGTTTTTTCGTTTGTAGCCATATGCACCAGTCCTTTCGTGTGGATTTATTCCCCTCACTTAGGTAAGGAAATGAACTAACGATTTTTCCACCGTCCGAGAAAAATTTTTTCTTTCCATAAAAAGAAATGACCGTTTGTGCGGTCAGAATTTTTTTCTCATCGACGGTGGAATTTTTGTGTTCTCATTTCCTTACCTAAGTGAGAGGGGAAAACAAGCCGCTCAAAAAAACAAAAAAATTTTCAGCGGTTGGTAGAAAAAAGCCCATTTCATTTCCTTACCTAAGTGAGAGGGCTAAACAACACTCTCGACCGAAGCGGAAATCGACGAAAGGAGGCTACCACATGGCACAGGCAAAACAGGCGAGTTATGACGAGGAACTGCGCGATGTGCTTATCGCCATCAGCGTAATCGCCAAACGACTCGCCGACAGATTGGAACAGAACGGTAAAACGGAGGTACAAGATGGACAAGATGCAGGAAATCTCGGCGGTAATTGAGGGTATCGCCGAGTGCGGGAACGGACTTCTTAAAATATCCGAGACTCTGCGGCGTTATTTCAATGTAAACGCCGAGGACGAGCCGAAGAAGAAATCTCCCGCCAAGAAGAAAGCGGAGCCGCCCAAGGAGGAAATTCCCCCGGTAGAGGAGCAAGCACCGACTCCGAAAGAGCCGGAATATACCAAGGAATATGTGCGAAAGCTCTTAGCCGATATTGCCAATAACGGTCAGCGGGAGAAGGTAAAGGAAATCATCAACAAGCACGGTGCAAACAGCCTGTCTGCCGTTGACCCCGGTGAATACGCCGCCATCGTAGCCGAGGCGGAGGTGTTGCTTAATGCCTGACATACACGCATATCTTTCGGCATCGTCCAGCGACCGTTGGACACATTGCCCGCCGTCGGCAAAACTCAATGCGGCAGTACAGGAGAGGGCAAGCCCCTATGCGCTTGAAGGTACTTGCGCACACAGCTTATGCGAGTATTTGGTACTCACGGCATTGGGGCGCGAGTGCCAAGACCCCACGGAAAATCTCGATGTGTACAACAGCGAAATGCAGGATGCCGCCGAAAGCTACCGTGACTTCTTTATGGAGCAAGTGGCCGAGGCGAAAAAGTTCTGCGCCGATCCCGTGGTCTGCGTCGAGCAAAGAGTGGATTTTTCCAAGTGGGTGCCGGAGGGATTCGGCACGGCGGACGGCTTGATCGTTACCGATGGTTATCTCCAAGTAATCGACATGAAATATGGTGTCGGCGTACTGGTAGATGCCAAGGAAAACACACAGCTTTCCTGCTATGCCTTGGGCGGTATTGACCTTTATGACGGCCTTTACGACATACAGAAAGTGAAGCTTTCCATCTTCCAGCCCCGTCGGGAACATTACGACACTTGGGAAACGACCAAGGACGAATTGCTCTTATGGGCGGAGAAGGATCTCGCTCCGGCGGCGCAGCTTGCCATCAAGGGCGATGGAAAATTTTCTGCAGGTGACCATTGCCGCTTCTGCAAGGTGAAAGATATTTGCCGTGCCAGAGCGGATCATTACCTCGAACTGGCGGGAGCGGCTTTCAATGAGCCGGATACGCTCGACAATTACGAGATTGCCGCCCTGTTGCCGAGGCTGGCGGGGCTGGTATCTTGGGCAGACGATCTCAAGGAGTATGCGCTCCGTCAGGCTATCGCCGGAACAAAGTATCCCGGTTTCAAGATTGTGGAGGGTCGAAGTGTCAGAAGATACGTCGACGATGAAGCCGTCGCTGAAATCGTCTCCAATGCGGGGTTCGATCCCTTCGAGAAAAAGGTGCTGGGAATCACCGCCATGAAGAAATTACTGGGTAAAAAGCGATTCGAGGAAATCCTCGGAAAGCTGATTATAAAACCTCAAGGAAAGCCCGTGCTGGCTCCGGAATCCGACAAGCGACCGGAAATGCACAACATCGACGATGCATTTAACGAAGACAACAATCAAGGAGGGCAATAACATGTCAAAGAAACATCCAACGAAATGCACCACCGGAGCACGCACCCGCTGCTCCTATCTCAACATCAATGCCCCGAAAGCCTACGGCGACGGCAAGCCCAAGTTCTCCGCAAGCCTCATCATCCCCAAGGACGATGTAGCAACACTGACTAAGATCGATGCCGCCATGCGGGCAGCTTACGAAGACGGCGTATCCATTCTCAAAGGCAAGGGGCGCACGGTTCCCACCTATGAGGAAATCATCAAGGATGGGCCTCTCCATGACGGCGACAAAAAGAAGGACGGCGACCCGGCGTATCAGAACGCCTTCTACCTCAATGCCAAGAACGAGCGCCGCCCCGGCGTGGTGGACAGCAACAAGAACGAAATCCTCGATTCCTCGGAACTGTACTCCGGCATCTACGCTAAAGCGGCGATCGGCTTCTACTGCTACAACAAGAACGGCAATCGCGGCATCGGCGTCTCCCTTGACTACCTCATGAAGATGGCCGACGGTCA
>NZ_ALKG01000023.1 GCF_000286455.1 Selenomonas sp. FOBRC6 | reverse complement strand
GGTCACCGTCTCCGTTTTGCCCTTGACCGTGACGACGCGCGGCACGATGCGGAAATCGACAGTAACCTTGTAATTGAGGGCATTCGGCCCCGTAAACCCGATTTCCTCCGTGGGGTTCGTGAAGTTCGTGCCGTAGGTGCGTGCGCCCGCGCGCATACGTGTATCCGTATCGGCGTGTGTAATCGTACCTGTCGCAGTGGTAACGTCGGCATTGACATCCGTATTCGGATTCACTCCCGCGCCGAACGCATAGTTGGCTGATGACGCACGCGTATCGTAGATCTTATGAATCTCCGCCGCATCAAGCGTACGACGCTTTACGTTGCCATCGTCGACAATGTGGAAGCCCGAGCTGTCATTATAGAACGCGTTGTTCGCATCACCGTAAGCACGCGTCGAGTAGAGCTTCAGCTCCGGCTGATATTTGTAGAACATCGCGTTCTGACCCGCAGGAATCGTGATGCTGTTTCTCTGCGTGTAGTCCGTGCCATAGCGGCGGAACTGGAATACCAGCCCGTCGATCTCGTTCTCGACGGAGTCCTCCGTGTGGACAACGTACCGCTGACTGGGCGCGGTCTGGATGGCGTTCGCGCCGCCCTTGTTCTTGAATGCGCCGCCCTGCGCCTCGATGACGACGTCGGACGTGCCCGTGCCGACGATCTGCCCGCCGGGCGCAATCGTGACGTTACCGCCATTCTTGTTTGTAATATTGACCGGAGCGTTATTGCCCGTGATCACACCCGTGACGTTCGTACCGCCCTTTGTCTCGACGGTCACGCCTGTGGCAGACGTGATATTGCCGAGGTTCTTGATCTCGTTCGGCCCCGTAAGGTTCACATTATGTGCATCCACTTCGAGCGTCGGCACGGCTTGCAAGACGCCCGTCGAGGTCACATTGCCGCCTGTCTTGATGGCGACGGCATCAGCAAGCCCGTTGGGAACGGTGACGTTGCCGACGGAGATGTCGCCCGCATTCTGCCCGCCGATGCGGATCTTCTTAAAGCCCGTACCGTCGGGATTCTTCTGCAGAAGCCCCGTGCCGCTGAACACGTCGGTCGGCAGTACAAGTCCCGTGGGCGCACCGCCCGAGCCGGGCGTGCCGAAGGAGATCGTCTTGCCCGGCGTATAGGTGTCAAAGGACACGTCGCCATGACCTGTGATCTTGCTGCCCGTATGGGTCAGCGTATCAGCCTGGATCGCGACATTGCCGTGCGTGCCGCCATTCGTACTGTCCGCATTGATCTGTGCGTTGTCGAGGTTGACCTCGCGGCTGCCGACGGTGTAGTCTCTGCCGTTTGTATTGATCTGTCCGCTGATGTTGACGCCGCCCGTGCCGCTCGTGATCGCCTGCTGGATGTTGACGGTAAACGGCGTATCAATCACGCCGCTCTGGTAGAGCCTGCCGCCGCCGCCCTTGTCGCCGATGTTGACAATCTCATACTCCCAGAATGTGCGGTCATTGCCGCTGAAGTAGCGGTTGAGCAGGGAGAGCCGCGCCGGATCGTTCGCACCGAGGTTGATGTCCTGCGTGTGCGACATCGGCAGGATGTTGAGTGCCTTCGTGCCTTCCATCTTGCCATTGAGATCGATCTTGTCCGTCTTGAGCGTGAGGTCGCCCGCCCCCGTATTGACCTTGCTTCCGGGGGCTGTCGTCAGATCCTTCGACTCAAGCGCGAGCGCGTTGCCGTTCGTCCCGATGTTCGCCGTACCGTCGAGCGTCATCGCGCCTGCGGTCGCACCGGAGCGAATCGTCGTCGGATCGACGAAGTTCAGATTGCCTCCGACCTTTGTCGCTCCCGTCGCATCTTCGCGGCCGAGGTAGACGTTCTTGAAGCCGTCCTTGATCTTCGCGCCGCCGAAGAGATTTTCGGGCAGGTTCAGCCCCGTGCCCGCCGTGCCGACGTTCAAATTCGTCGCGGCATTCGCTTGCTGGAGCGTGAGGTTGCCCTTGCCCTCAACAGCTTTGTCGAAGGTCATGGCGTCGGCAGAGAGGACGATGTCGCCCGCCACCGTGCCGACCTCGCCGGACTTGACGCCCGTGATCATCGTCGAAGCGATGGGCGCACCTGCGGGGGTTGTGATCTCGCCGATGGTCAGCGCGTTCGACTTGACCTTGACGGAGAGCGCATTCGCCGCAAGCGTGCCGATTTCGTTATTCTCTTCGAGTGCGATATTGCCGCCGAGGAGAGCGAGTTTGTCCGTCTTGATCTTGCCAGCCATCTGGTTCGCCGCCGTCTTGGCATTGACAACGAGCGTCTTGCCCGCCGCAAGCGTCATATCTCCTGCGAAGTTAATATTATTCGCCTGCAAGGTCACGTCCTTCGCAAGAGAAGAATTTGCGACGTTGATCGTGCCCTGCGCATCGTTGCCGATGGCGTAATGCGTGAAGCCCGGGTCGAACACCGTGCCGAACTTCGCATCGGGCAGCAGAAGATCGCCCGTCGCCGTGTTGCCGAGACCGATGGTCTTTGTGCCGTCGTAGGTCGCGATGCCGAGTGTGCCCGTGCCCGTGACGGACGGATTGGTTCCGTTCGCCGCGAGGTTTGCGATGCTGTTCGTATAGAGGTTCAGCGTGCTGCCCGTACCGACCGTCATCGCGCCCGCACCGCCCGAGTTCTCAATCGAGCCGGTCTTGAGCGTCACGCGGCGGTTGCCGCCGACCGTCAGACCGCCCGTGCCGATAGTGACCTTGTTCGTATCCTTCGTGCGGATCGTGACGCTATTGTTCGCCGTGATGCCGTCGATCGTGACGTCGCCCGTCTCCTCGCTGCCAAGCGTCAACGCACCGAAATTGCTGCCGAAGAGCTTTCCGTTGAGCTGGTCGCCCGTGATATGGAGACCTGCGCCCGACGGATTGTTATCGACGGTCATCGCCGTGCCCGCAGTGCGCGGAGCAAGGACGAGACTGCCCTTCCCCGTGATGTTCGTCGTATTGTCTTCGCCCGCGGTTTCATTGACCGCATTGACATAGAGGGCAAGCTGACCCGCGCGGTCATTGCCGAGGTCGATCTTCGCGCGTGCGCCGAGGTCGAGTGCCGTTCCCGTCGCCCGCACATCCGCCTTGCTGCCGGAGATGGCAAGGCCGGCATCCGCGCCAAAGACGACCTTGTTGCCGCGCGAATGCAGACGAACCTTCGCTTCGTCGCCCGCGACGTTGAATTGGGCGTTGTTTTCAAGCGTGACTGCCCCTGCGGTGTTGACGCTGATGCCCGCGCCCTTGCCCTTGACGGTGACGCTCTTGCCGCTCGTTACGGTGAAGCCGCCCGTGATGACGGAGGCGGGGTCATGCCCCGTCTGCGTCGGATCTGCACCGATCGTGAGCTTTGCGCCTTCCCCCTCAAGTTCGAGGTTTTCGCGCACCTCGACGCCGAGCTTGCCCGCCGCGTTGAAGGACTTCTTGACCTTGCCGCCGTAGAAGTAGACGTGCTTCTCGCCAGCGACATCAAAGCTC
>NZ_ALKG01000022.1 GCF_000286455.1 Selenomonas sp. FOBRC6 | reverse complement strand
CATGGCGGGACGAGCTGATCTTCGTGGCGGAGAACGGCACGATGGTGATGGAGCATGACCGCGAGCTCTTCTCGAGCCCCGTGGATCGCGCGCTTGCGCTCGATGTCATGCGTACGGGTGAGCAGATCGGGGGCGTGCGCTCCGTGCTCTGTGGGAAGAAGCAGGGCTATCTCCACAGTGCCGATGATGCGCCGGAGTTCCGCGCGGAGCTAGCGAAATATGTGTCACAGTCGGCGGTGGTGGAGGACTTTGCCACTGTGGACGATCTGCCGATCAAGATGTCGTTCTGCGACTTCACGGGGCACGCCGAGGAGACGATTTTTCCCGTCATGCAGGCATACGCGGATCGACTGCAGGTCTCGCTCTCGAGTACGGAGTGGGTCGATCTCTACAATCTCGGCGTGAGCAAGGGCGTCGCCGCGCGGCAGATTCAGGCGCGCCTCGGCATTGCGCCCGATGAGTGCGCCGCGTTCGGTGACTATGAGAACGATCTCGAGCTGATGGACGCGGTGACGCACAGCTTTGCGATGGAGAACGCCATTCCCGCGGTGAAGGAACGCGCGCGTCACATGGCGCCGAGCAACAGTGCAGACGGTGTGATGGCGGTCTGCGAACGCATTCTCGCGGGCGAATTTGACTGAGGTACAGCACATGCGCTTTGACTATCATATGCATCTGGAATACGGTTCCTACGACGAGGATTATGCGGAGGGCTTCTTCCGCGCGGCGGCGGAGCGCGGCGTCTATGAGATCGGCTTCTCGGAGCATTCGCACACATTCCCGGAGTTTGAGCAGCTCTACTACGACGATCTCATCCTTGACGATTCGTTCGTGGGCAGTTTTCAGCGCAAATGGCTGAAGTCGAACAAGTTCAAGTACACGCTCGATGAATACTTCGCATTTATTGAAAAGCTCCGCAAAAAGCACAAGGTGCTCGCGGGCATCGAGGTCTGCAATTTTCAGGATCAGGAGGCAGTAGCGAAGATCCTCCGCGCCTATCCGTTTGACTACATCATCGGCTCTGTGCATTTCCTCCGCGGATGGGCATATGATACGGGGGCAATCAAAGCGGAGTGGGACAAGCATCCGCTCGAAGAAATCTACGAATGGTATACGGAGGAAGTGGAAAAACTCGCGGCGTCCGGGCTCTACGATGCGCTCGGACACCCGTTCAACATCCGTCTCTACCGCCACTTCCCCAAATTCGACGTGACACCGTATCTGGAACGCGTCGCAACGGCGATGAAGGGCGCCAATATGATTGTCGACCTCAACACGGGGACATACTACCGCTATCCCGTGGAGGAATTCTCGCCGTACCCGGACTTTATGCGCACGGCGAAGGCGCACGATCTGCCGATCATCACAACCTCGGACGCGCATAAGCCCGAGGACTGTGCGCGCTACAACGAGGAGGCAGTGCAGTACGCACGCTCCTTCGGCTACACCGAGCAAATACGGTTCACGGGCGGACGCGCGCGGGAGAGCGTCGCGCTCGCATGAGAGAGGAGCGTATGAGATGAGCACAACGATACGATATGGAACAGGTATGCTTCTATCCCTGCTCTTTTTGTTGCTACTGTGCCCTGCGGCGTTCGCCGATGACGGGCGGGCATGGACGTGGCTGAGTTCGAATGACAAGTATTCGAAATTCTATGCGCCGGCGTCTGTTCGTGTGACGCAGAGCGTCATGCCCACGGGGAAAAAGGAGGCGGTGGCGACAGAGATCACGGCGGACATCCGGACATCGTTCAGCTACGAGGGGGCGGAGGAAACGATCCGCAACTATAAGATCGGGCATGTGATCACGAGTCCGAGTCAGCTTTCCTATGCGATTGCGCAGGTGCGTGTCGTACCGCAAACGCGTCTCCTGCAATACGTTGGTGAGACATTCTACGATGCGGCGGGCAACGTCCTCTGGTCGAAGGGCGTCGGGACGGAGAAGGAGATGAACTCCCAGCAGTTCGATGAGGAGTTCTATGCCGCTATTGTTGATATGGTCTTTCATCAGGGCGAGATGAATCGCCTGCGCGCCGACGACCGCTGGATTCTCCTGTGGACGGATGAGACGGTCTCCGGGATCAAGACGCAGGTAACGGCGGACACCTCGACGATGCGCCGCACGGGAGACAATCTCGTCTTTTGGGTGTGGACGGAGGTGCGCGATGCCGACGGCAAGGCCGTTGAGATCAAGTTCGACAAGCGTGCGGTGAACCTGCCACAGGGCACGGAGCGCATCGTCACGGGGCGCTACTGGTCGCCGTCAGATGGCTGGCAGCCGCTGGACGATGGCTATGAGGGCGCTTACCGCATGATTGTGCGCGAGGCGCCCGAGGGGCGTGGTCTCATTCGCCTGCGCGCCTTTGCAGACGGCTACAGTACATGGGTCAACCGCTATCAGGTGCGTTGATTTCGGAAATGCGGAGCAGCTCCGCGCTTTCACAGGGAAGGGAAACGGGAAACAATGCCGATTAAGATACCGAACAATCTGCCTGCGACGAACGTGCTCGAGGGGGAGAACGTCTTCGTCATGAATGCGGCACGCGCGTATGGTCAGGATATCCGTCCGCTGCGCATCCTCATTCTGAACCTCATGCCGATCAAGGATGTGACCGAGACCCAGCTCCTGCGGCTCCTCGGCAATACGCCGCTGCAGGTGGAGGTGGACTTCATCTACACAGAGTCCTACGTCCCGTCGCATACCTCGCGCGAATATCTCACGGAGTTCTACGGCACCTTTGCGGAGGTGCGGCATAAGAAGTACGACGGATTCATCATCACGGGCGCGCCGATCGAGCAGCTGCCGTTCGAGCGTGTCGCTTACTGGGACGAGGTCTCCGAGATCATGCAGTGGAGCCGCAAGCATGCTTACTCCACGTTCCATATCTGTTGGGGTGCGCAGGCGGGTCTTTACTACCACTACGGCATCCCCAAATACTGGACGGACAAGAAGATTTTCGGCGTCTTCGAACATCGACTCTGCGTGCAGCACGAGGCGCTTCTGCGCGGCTTCGACGACAGCTTCTATGTACCGCATTCACGGCACACGGAGACGCGGCGCGCGGATATTGAACGTGTGCCGGAACTCACCGTTCTCGCCGAGGGCGATGCGGGCGTCTACATCATTGCGAATCTGCGTCGCCGCCAGTTCTTCATCACGGGACACGCCGAGTACGATCCTATGACGCTCAAGGCGGAGTACGACCGCGATCTCGCGGCGGGACTCGATCCCGAAATCCCGTGCAACTACTATCCAGAGGATGACCCCAACCGCGCGCCCGTCGTGCGGTGGCGCAGCGTCGCGCACCTTCTCTTTGCGAACTGGCTGAACTACTATGTCTATCAGGGCACGCCATATGAGCTCGACAGCCTCGACAATGCGGACGACTGGGAGTACCACTCGGGGCTTTGAGCGAGGTCTATGTTCAGCAAAAATTCAGAGTTTAGGGATAGCATAGGGAGAAACGATCACTGTTATTGATGGGAGCGATGATACGTGCAAAAAAAATGGGGAGCGGCACTCCTCGTCTGTGTCGCCCTGTTCATGGGCACCCGTCCCGCGTCTGCAGCGGAGGAAATACCGAAGCACATCTATGAATGGGTGCAGTCAACGGCGCGGCAAGGCTATTACTTTAACAAAGAACAGATTCAGTACGCCTCGGATGCGCATGGCTACATCGACTTAACAAAGATTGTGGTGCCGACGCTCCGCATCTATGACAACATCCAGATTCAGGACGTTGTGTCCAAGCGCCGCTGGCGCATGCTGCCGCTGAACGGTTACAGCGACCTCACAGGCGCAGCGGAGTACCTCTTGATCGACCTGCGCGCGGGCGTTGTGCACGTGACGGCGCATGAGGATCTGGACAGCCATTGGGGGACGCTCTCTCGCGAGGAGAACACGAAGGAGCTCACACTCTCGTCGCTCTCGGACAGGGACGTTGAGAAGAAATTCTTCGATGCGATCATCAACTATGCGGTCGGGCATCAGGAGGAGATGATCCGACGCTCGCGCGGCATTCTAAGCGATGCAGATCGTGCAGCGCTGGAGAAAAAGAAGGAAAAGCTCGCGGAACCCGCCGACAATACCCCTGAAAAGCCCGCGAAGAAGGATAAGAAAGAAAAAAAGAAGAATAAAAAATAACAAAGGGACTGCCGTCCTGCAGCACGCGCGACGGTAGTTCTTTTTTGTAGCTTTTTCCCAAAAAACAAGGTATAATAGGGCTAGGAACTACCAGCAAAGGAAGGGACACCGCATGACAGATAAGGAATGGATGCAGCTTGAACTGAACCGCATGGTAAAGGCTGAAGGTGGCAAGGTCAGTGTCGAACGCATGACTGAGATCGTATCGGAGCTCAGCCAGCGACTGCGTGAGAATCCGAATCTGCCGCGTGAGGTGAAGACGCTCACTGCGGACGAGCTGATTGCACGCGCGCGCAAGAAGACGGGGGAGGAACGCTACCGCATCATCAAGCGCGCCCTGCGGGAGGAACCGGACAACATCACTGCTGCCTGCATGGAGATCGAGTACCTCGCCAAGAATGCCGACGACCGGGTTCACCACTACGAGGATCTGACGCGCAAGGCGACTGAGCGCCTAAAGGAGCAGGGACTTTTCGCCGAGGAGAACATCGGAAAGTTCTGGTCGATGCCAGCGACAAAGCCCTATATGTTCCTGCGGCTCTCCTATCTCGAGGCGCTCCTCGCGGCACGCAAGCTCCGTCTTGCAGCGAAGGAGTGCGAGGAGATGCTCCGCCTCTCGGAGCACGATGCGCTCGGACGCCGTTACCAGCTCATGTTCATCTATGCGGCGATCGAGGAGGGCGATGCCGCGATCAAGCTGTATCAGCGCTACGAAGAGGGCGTGGCGATGATGTATCTGCCGCTTGCAATGCTCTTCTACCGCCTCGGCAAAATGAAGATGGCGCGCAACTTCCTGAACGAGCTTGTCGCCGTCAACAACGACACAAAGGCGTTCTTCGAGCGCGGGGCGCGAGGCGATCTCCCCACACGCGCACCGGGGCGGCATGCAGGATCCTTTGCCATTGGCACAATGGAGGAGTTCGGCGAGGCGGTAACGGACAACAAATTCGCTTTCCTCGGCATGGAGGCATTTTTCGCTTGGGGGCTCAGCGAGCTCAACGGAGAGCAGGGTGCCTGAATACGCTCTGCGGGGACGCCTGTGGGCAGGCGTTCTCGGTGCAGTTCTGATCCTCCTCTTGATGGTGGTTCCTGCACATGCGGCGCTGCCCGTTCAGGGAGCGGCAGCAACTGCTGACTACTGGCTGCGTGCGGATGGCGATGCACCGCTTCTCCGTGGGGAGGAGAGAGAGGCGTATGCGCGTCGTCTTGCGGCGAAGGATTTGGTGCATGACCTCATCAATACGGCGGAGACGCGCGCGGGAGAAACGGTACGCGCACAGATTCGTGAGGCTGCACAGGGAACAGATCGTGCCCTGCCGGATCTCTACGCAGAGGGGCAGCTCCTCCGCACAGAACAGTGGCAGGCAGTATGCGACAATCGTGCCATTGAGGGTATTGGCGCGACTGTGACTGCACATCCTGCCGTCGCCCTGCGCCGTGCCGATGTGCGACTCCTGCCGACGGATGAAGGATGGTTTGAGTCCCCCGATGATCTGCGCTATGACGAGCTACAGGGGACGGTGCTCGATCCCGGGGAGGCAGTCCTCGTGCTCCACCGCTCGCAGGATGCGCGCTTTGCCTTTGTCGAGACGCGCGATTATCGCGGCTGGGTTGATGTGCACGCGCTTGCTGCGACAGATTGGAAGACATGGCGCGGCTTTGCTGCACCGGAGGAGTTCTTCACCGTGACGGCAGCCCAGCTCTCGATTGATGGGCGGCTCTATCAGCTCGGGGCAAAGATCCCGGGGCGACGGGCGGCGGATGGGACAGATCGTCTTCTCCTGCCCGTGCGGGATGCTGGGGGGCAGCTCGCCATGCGGGAGGTACGCGTACCCGAGGACGGACGCCTCGCTGTGGGGCGTCTGCCGCTCACCCGCAACAATCTCATGCGCCTCGCATTCGCACCCCTCTATACAGAGTATGGCTGGGGCGGGGCAAACGGGGGGATGGACTGCTCATCCTACGTACAGAACATCTATCGCGCGATGGGACTGGATCTCCCGCGCGATACGGATATGCAGAAGCGTGCCTGTTCGCTTCTGCCTCTTGCCGGATTATCTACGGCAGAGCGCTATGCACTGCTTGCAGATGTGCCGCCGGGCGCACTCCTCTTTCGTCCCGGCCACGTCATGCTCTATCTCGGACGGGATGCGGGGGGCAGACCGCTCGTGATTCATGACATCAGCAGCTACTACGAAGACGGCGAAAAGAAATATATCAGACAGGTCGTCGTCTCAACGCTTGATTTTCAAAATGCACGCGGCACTGCTGCAATCGATACGCTTGACGCGGTCGGTTTCATTGCTCCGGCGCCATAAACATGGGGACATTGCCCTCAGCAGAGGGCAGATATGGAGGGGACAAATGGGACTCTTTGATGGATTCAAAGGCGGTGAAAAGACCGCCGTAATGGGAATCAAGGATGCGATCAAGGAAGAGCTGGATCGCAATGACTGGAACTACGAGATCAGTGATGAGAGTGAGGAAGATCGCCAGGAAACATATTTCTACATGAGGAATGAACTCGAGAACGACGAGGCCATCACGGCGGTCATCGTCGTGCGCGAGTTGTACGATCAGATGGATGATGCGGACGGCTTTATCAAGATCAAACTCTATGACATCGCCTATCTGGAGGATGCGGATCAGCGCGCAGAGCTGCTTTCCAAGATCAATGGGTGGAATGGTGAGTTCCGCTATGTGAAGCTCTGCCTTGACCGCGATCAGGATGTTGTCGTAGATATCGACCTGCCGCTCGACCTTCACAAGGGAAAGTTCCAGCCGGATAGCGTCATGGCGATGATGGGCGTCGGCATGCGTATCGTGGAGAAGGTCTATGATGATTTGATGGAGCTCTGCACGCGCGGACATAAGCCGCGTCCGCAGGAATAAAGGAATCACTGAATTTATCAGGAAATCCTAAAATACGCAAGTTGAACGGAGGAACTGTATGGGACTTTTTGACGGCTTCAGCGGAAGCGAAGAAGGGCTCAAGAACAGCGCATTTGAAGCGATCAAGGCGGAACTTGACAAGCAGGATATGAAATATGGCGAGGATGTGACCGAGGACGGAGAGGATAACATCATCCGCATGCGTCAACAGCTCGACAACGGCAGTGTTGTGAGCATTGCGATTGTTGTCACGGAGAACGGTGACACGAACGATTTTATCAAGATCAAGTACTTCGGGCTCGTGCGCCTGGAGGAGGGAGCCGATCCAAAGGCATTCCATGAGAAGCTCAACGATTGGAACAGTCAGTATCGCTACGTAAAATTTGTGGTCGATGATGAGCGGGATGTCGTCGTGGACATCGATCTGCCGCTCGATCTGCACGTCGGCGTGTTTCAGGCGGACAGCTTCATGGCGATGGTCGGTGTCGGCCTGCAGGTGCTCGAGGAGGTCTATCCCGAGATGATGAAGCTGCGCTGGGCATAAAAAGCCGCCCCCGTACGACACGGGGGAGGGGGACCGCGCAAGCGGTGGAAGGGGCTCTTTTTCTTTGAAACTCAAAGGGGCTGCACGACAGGTGTAGCCCCTTTCGCATATTCAGCTTCTCTTTGTATGGTCGATCTGGGGGATCTTCAGCCCCTTGCGCAGATAGCTCTGCTGCAGCTGATAGATGCTCTGGACAAGGCGCTCGCGCTCGCGCTTGCCGAGCGTGTCGCCGAACATGACGCCGATGTGGTACGTCATGCCGAGGTTCGTCTCAATGGGGGTCGCCCTGCGGATCGTGCCCTCCGTCTCGAGCGTTCCGATGCGTGGCAGCTCGGGTACGCGTACGGAGATCGGTGCGTCCATAATCAGCGGCTCGTCGTGGACAAAGCAGAGGCCACCGCCGCTGATGTCGATCAGAGCGACCTCGCGGTAGTCCTTGAGGCTGCCGTGATTGCCGGGCAGCTTCACCTCGATGGACATTGGAATCGGTACACGGACGAAATCGCGCAGCTGAATGCGCTCGGCGCTCTCCGGCAGAGCCATGTACCAGATCGTATCGGGCAGTGGGGAGGCAGAGCGATAGGGAACGTCGAAGTGATAGACGCAGCCGGAGCCTGTGAGATGGCATTGAAAAACACGGCCGGGCTCAGGTGTGTTGACAAATTTTCCCACGGGGATATCCAAGCGCACGGCGAGTGCTCCTGCAGGCCTTCCCGCTGCCTGCTCCTCATCGCTGAGCTCGAGGGCACCGTAGTAGTCAATCTCGGTATCTGGTTCGATGATGTGAATCGCAGCCCCGTGCTTCAGCAGTGCAGCGAGTTTTTCGCCCTCAATCATAGTATTCAAACCCTTTCCACAATTAATTCTTTTTGTTAGATAAGGATAACAAAGTATGGCAGCAAAGTCAATTTACCTCTTTGACTTTGCCCTTTGTTCGGGCTATAATGAACAATGGGTAAATTGACTCATCTTGAAAAGGGATTGGTGGACGCAATGGCGATGAAGATAGACAGCAGCATTGCGCGGAGTACATCGCTCACAATGCCGCGTGCAGAGACGGATGTGGGCGTGCGCGGCGCAGCGACGGACTTTAGTATGGAACTGGCGGATCAGGAGTCCGCCATGTCGCGCGAGGCGATGGATCGCCTTCTCGAGCAGATCGATGAGCAGGGCGCACGCCTCTCAAAGTCGCCGACGTTTGACGAGCTGCGTTCCTATCGCTCTCTCATCCAGAATTTCATCGGTGAGGCAGTTGGCAGTATGTATGAGCTGCATACGCAGGCAGGCTGGGATCGCCTCGGGCGGCAGAAGGTATACACTTCCGTGCGCAAGATTGATAAGAAGCTGGAGGAGATGGCAGAGAAAATCCGCCTCGGACAGGCAGATCAGCTCGATATCATCGCGAGTCATGATGCCATCAGAGGCCTCCTCGTCGATCTCTATATGTGATGGCGCGGACGAAGACGACTGCGTCTGCGGCGCCCGCAAGTGAAGAGGTATGTGAGGCGTTCCCCGCGGACTGGACAGACATCCGCGGTCATGCGGAAATCATCTCCCGTCTGCGCGCGCTTGCGGCTGCAAAGCGCCTGCCCCATGCACTTCTCTTTTGCGGCATCGAGGGCGTTGGCAAGCGACGCACGGCGCACGTGCTTGTGCGAACGCTGCTCTGTGAGACTGCGGGTGATGCGCCATGCGGGCACTGCGGGGCATGCCGTACGATGGCGGCGGGTGTCCATCCCGACTACTTCGAGGTTGCACCCGAAGCGCGCGGCAAGAGTGCAGCGATGATCCGCACGGACGCCGTACGTGACATCCTCGTCGCGGCGTCGGGCGCGCCGGTCAGCGCAGATCGGCGGATCATCCTCATCGACGGTGCTGACCACATGAATGAGGCGGCGGCAAATCGGCTCCTCAAGACACTTGAGGAGCCGGCGGGTGCGGTGCTCTTCATCCTCATAACGAATGCATATGATGCCATCCTGCCGACCATCCGCTCGCGTGCTGTACGCATTGCGTTCGGTGCATTGCCGCGCAGCGAGATCGAGGCAGAGCTCAGGACGCGCGGGACAGAGGATGCGGCGGCGATTGCCGCCCTCGCGGACGGCAGCCTCGGGCGCGCCTATGTTCTCGCCAAGGAGGGGCTCTCGCTGCGGGACGATGCACTCGCGCTCCTCACGGAGCTCCCACGCCTCGGTGTCGAGGACATCTGGGCGCGTGCGGAGGCACTCGGTGCACGCTCACACGCAGAGCGCACGGCATGGCTCTCCTATATGCAGATGGCGCTGCGCGACCTCCTCCTCCTGCGTGAGGACGGCGGGAGCGAAGCGCTCTGTCACATCGACCAACGGGATGAGCTCGTCGCACTTCTTACACAGATGACAGATGCCGACATCTTCTCGTTGATAGAGGGAACGCGGCAGCTATCACGGCGCTTTGCCGCGAACGTGAACCCTGCACTGCAGGCAGAGGCATTTTTATTACGTGCACGAAAACAATTCACATGAGTTGTTGATATAGATTCCGGAGGAAGTTTTGCAAACGATTGTAGGTGTCCGCTTCAAGTCAGCGGGCAAGATATATTCATTTGGTAAGGGATCGCTGACGATTGCCGAGGGCGATCACGTCATCGTTGAGACGGCACGCGGCATGGAGTGTGGCAAGGTTGTCATCGCACCGCGTGAGGTGCCGGACGAATCCGTTCCGCCGAATCTGCGCACTGTGCACCGCATCGCGGATGCCTCTGATCTCGCACGCATTGAGGAGAACCGCGCGCGCGAGCGTGAGGCATGCACGGTCTGCGAGGAGAAGATACGGGAACTCGGCCTCAAGATGAAGCTCGTCGACGTGGAACTCACCTTTGACCTCTCGAAGATGCTCTTCTACTTCACGGCGGACGGGCGCGTCGACTTCCGCCAGCTCGTCCGCGAGCTCGCGGGTGTTTTCCGCACGCGCATCGAGCTGCGCCAGATCGGCGTGCGCGACGAGGCGAAGATGATGGGCGGCATGGGCTGCTGCGGGCGGCCTCTGTGCTGCGCGACCTTCCTCGGTGATTTCGTGCCCGTTTCCATCCGAATGGCAAAGGAGCAGAACCTCTCGCTCAACCCGACGAAGATCTCGGGCATCTGCGGACGGCTCATGTGCTGTCTGAAATACGAGAGCGACGGCTACGGCTGCGGTGGCTGCATGCGCATGAAAAAGGCGGAGTACACGCCCGCGCAGAACGACCGCGTCATCGCCGAGGACGCCGAGGGGCGCATTGTCGCCGTCAGCGAACAGCGCCGCACGGCGACCATCCTCATGGACGACGGGAAAACCGTGATCGCCGCGTGGGAGGATATCGCGCGCGTCGA
This sequence comes from Selenomonas sp. FOBRC6, assembly GCF_000286455.1. GTDB lineage: Bacteria > Bacillota > Negativicutes > Selenomonadales > Selenomonadaceae > Centipeda. The sequence goes on along the minus strand of NZ_ALKG01000022.1, from coordinate 29,901 downwards.
GGGCGAGGACGGTGAGCCGCGTTCGCATGTACCGCACGAGGGACGTCCGCGTACACCGCGCGAGCGCGTGCCGCGAGAAGGTCGCGAGCGGCGTGAGCGCCCCGCAGGGGCAAAGCCGCGTGAGCGCGGCGAACGAAGCGAACGCGGTGAGCGGAGAGAGCAGGGCGAGCGTGCGGAGCGTCCCTCAAAGAGCGCGGGCGAACGTCGCCGCCCGCAGGGCAGACGGCGGCAGAACCGTGCACCGCACCCGCAGCAGGGTGAGGCATCCGATGAGTGAGACGGCTCAGCTGCGTCCGAACGAGCGGATCGACGACCTCTGCATGGGAGGGCGGCAGATCATCCAACGTACGGATGAATTCTGTTTCTCGATGGACGCCGTGCTCCTCGCACATTTCCCACGCCTCACGGGGCGCGAGCGCGTGCTCGACCTCGGCACGGGGACGGGTGTTATCCCACTCCTGATTGCCGACCATGCGGGGGCGATTACCGCGGTCGAGCTGAATCCCGTGCAGGCGGAGCTTGCTGCGCGGAATGTGCGCATGAACAACCTCATAGACAAAATCTCAGTGCGGGCGGGCGACTATCGCGAGCCTTCCGCACTTTTTGCGTGCGCGTCATACGATGTCGTCTTTAGCAATCCACCCTATCGCCCTGTGCAGAGTGGTGCGGTCAGCATGGGCGCACGTGCGGCGGCGCGTCACGAGATCACGGCAACCCTCGCGGATACCATGCGTGCGGCAGCCTATGCACTGAAGCACGGTGGGCGGCTCGCGATGGTGCACCTGCCCGAGCGCCTCGGCGAGATCGTCTTCGCACTCCATGCGGAGGGGCTCGCCGTCAAGCGCCTGCGCATGGTACAGCCGCGCGCAGATCGTGCGCCGAACCTCATGCTCATCGAGGCAGTCAAGGGCGCATCGCCCGCAGGACTGCGGCATGAGCCGGCACTCATCGTGCGTGACGCGGCGGGGAACTATACGGAGGAGATCCACAGCATCTACGGGCAGGAGATGTGAAGGCGCTCTTTGAACGGGAACGCCTCAAACTTAAGATTGACGGATGAAAATAGTTATAATATAATAGATAAATGAGAAAAAATGTGGCGCCTTGTGCGCCATGAGGATGGGGTCTTTCCAACGTGTAGTGAAGGAGAGAAAGCAATGCTCAAAGGAATGAAATCTCAGCGGCAGCTCGCCGCATTCGTGGCACTCGCCGTTGGCGGTGCGTTTGTCTCTGCGCCTACGGCGCAGGCGGCGGAATCATCAGATGACAAGAGTACGTCGGTTGAGATGAATGACACGCGCCTCACTGGTGACGGGACGGCGGCGCATCCCTACGGCAATATTGTCGGAACGGATCTGTTGAACGGCTCTGTAACGGGCAATCATCTCACCATCGGCAAACTGATCCAGCCAAGTCCCGGGCTTCCTTATGTGAACGGAACGATTACGGCGGGCGGCAAGGCGGTGACGACCGCAGATGTGTCGGGCAATACGCTCACCATCAACAACATCAACCTCGTTGGCAATGCCTATGCCGGCGAGGGCAAGGCAAGCGTATTCAACAATATTGTCGAGATGAACGGCGGCTCGGTGCAAGGGGAACTCCACGGCGGTCATGCAGAGAGCATGGTTCAGCAGACGGGGACGGACAAAGCAATCGAAAATACTGTTCGTATGAGCGGCGGCACGGTGACAGGGGCGCTTTATGGTGCGTACTCCGTCACGGGCGGTGCGACGCACGGCAAGGTGGAGCTTACAAACGCGGGCGGCACCATATATGGCACAGTGAAGGCGGGGGCGGACGGCATCGCTATTGCGGGTGCTAGGGGAAAGACCTCGGCGAATAACAATGATGTCGTCATCGAGCGAGGCAGAGTCGAGGGGAGAATCTACGGCGGATATGCCGAGAATATCTCCACCAACGGAGCAACGGCGGGCAACCGTGTCACCGTCGGTGATGTGAAGGGCGGCTATACACCGAATCTTACGAAGGCAGAACTCTATGGCGGCAATGATACGGTTCACTACGGCAATAACATACTGACCGTCCGCACAAAGAATGTTGATGCAATCTCTGCGAAGAATTTTGACAAATATACGTTTGCACTGAATGCGGGCATTCATGCAGGTGACACTATGCTCACGCTGACCGAGGACGGAAATGCGCTCGGGCGTAATGTCAGCCTTGCAGACTTCAAGGTTGATGCAGCGGGTTGGAGCGGCAAGAGCGTCAATGCACAGAATCAGGACGTGAAGGGCTACTATGGCGAGGTCGGTACCGTTACGCTGATGAAAGACGGAAAGCCAACGACCAACCCGACATGGTATGATCGCTTGTCCAACCTGCGTTTTTCAAATTCGGCGGATCAATATGGCGTGAGCGGCGACTACGAGTATAAGATGTCGGTGGAATCTTATACAACGCCAGATCTTCCGCATATTCCTGCACACGCGACGACCTGGAATGAGGTCAAAGCTACCTTCCACCGGTTTCAAAATGCCGATGCAACTTATAATAGTGATGACGCAACGGATCGTACTATCTACGGTGGCTACTCCATCTGGAAGAAAGAGAACGTCCATGACAACAAGCTGAAAATCACGAACGCAGTAGGCAGACTTCTGCCGGACGGAACATATCAGGGGACGCTTTCGGCATACGGCGGCAAGACAACCACAGGGGCAGATGCCATTAACAACCAGCTCAGCATGACGGGCGGCGTGCTGGCGAACCTTTACGGCGGTCATGCGGAACGTGAGGGCAGTGTCAAGGACAATGGGGTTGTTCTCACGGGCGGTGCGGTCACAGGAGAAATCATCGGTGGCCGTTCTGTCGGTGGTACGGGTGCTGTTCAAGGGAACAAGGTCATTGTGGACAATGCGACCGTCGGCGGACGTGTTACAGGCGGCTCGGGCAAAACGACCGTCGCGGACAATGAGGTCACCATCCGTGGGAATCTTATTACGAATACCGTTCATTCGGTCATTCGCGGCGATGTCGTGGGAGCATATATCGATGGCGACGACAGTACCAGTCGTACGGCAGTGGGGAACAAGGTCACGATCACCGAGGGTGATATCCAGAAAATTGTCTACGGCGTCTACGGTGATTTCTGGGCCAGCGGTGCACAGGATACCTACACGCCGACCGTCGAGAAGAATACAGTTACAATTAGCGGAGGCTCTGCAAAGGAGATTCGCGGTGCGTATCTGGAGAGAATTGGTACGGCATCGAAAAACGAAGTCACGGTAACGGGGACGGCAAAGCTCGGCGATAAGATCTATGGTGCCTACACAGACGGTACTGCCCGCCTGGAGAAGAACAGCGTCACAATTCGTGCCGGCTCGGATGCCGTCGTCAACAACGTCTACGGAGCACTCTCCAACGGTACATGGTCCGACGGCAAAGGCACGGATGGCGAGGTGACAGGCAACAAGGTCACGATTGAAAGCGGCGACGTTCGTACCGATGTCGTCGGTGGTGAGAGTACCTCGTCGGCGTACAATGCCGCTGTCGTTACGAAGAACGAGGTCGCCGTCTCGGGCGGGGGCGTCTACGGCAATGTGTACGGTGGCATCACACGTGCCGACCTCCCCACGGGCAATGATAAACTGGAAAAATCGTCCGGAGGGAATATCGTCACCATCACAGGTGGACATATCGGTGGTCTGAGAAAAGATGGCTCGACGGTGGATTCCGCCATCTATGGCGGCTATGCCCGCGGAACGAATAAGACCGTTGAGACGGGGAACACGATCAACCTCGGTTCGGCAGACGGGCAGTATGGCGCAGACCTCACCCATGTGACTCTGTACGGCGGTGCAACGACAGCAGACGGCAACACACTGAATGTCAAGGCAAAGGACATCACAGTTAAGGCGGTTTATAACTTCCAAAACTACAAGTTCTTCCTCACCGATCGAGTACAGGCGGGCGACACCATGCTCACGCTGACGGGGCAGGATGCTTCCGGCAAACTCTATACCGGGACGCAGTCTGTGGACTTTGCGAATGTCGGACTTGATCTGACTCGGATGTCGAACCGGCAGATTGCTGGGCGAGTCACACTCATCGACGCTTCCAAGTCCAACGGGCTGTCGTTTACAAACTACGATCCGCAGGCTGCCTCGGCAGTGACGCAGACGAACGGCGACTATGAGTATTCCCTGCGTACGGATACGAATGAGGCGACGGGCAAGAAAGTCCTGCTCGACTACAACCGTTTCCAAAACGGCGATGTAAAATACGAAGCGACGGATGCAACAAAGGATCAGGCAGAGTGGTTTGCCGGTCTCTCTTATGGCGGACAGACGACCAGGCACAACCGTCTGACCATCGATGGTACGCTGACTCGCAGCATCAGAGCATACGGCGCTAAGACACTTGGCAAGACGGGCGGCTCGGGCGGCACAACCCCCAATGACGGGAATATCCTCGAGATTCGCTCCACAGGCACAAATCCCTTCTCTGTGACAGAGGGCTATGGCGGCTACATCGGGCGCAGCAATAATACTGACACAGTGCAGAACAACCGCGTCCTTATGGCAGGCGGTACGGCGGGGACGCTCTATGGCGGCTACTCTGCAGGTACGGGGGCAGTTACGGACAATACCGTTCAGATCACGGGCGGCAAGGTGACGGGCAACGTCTTTGCAGGCTGGTCTGCGGCTGCAGGTCAGGCGACGAAGAATACACTCATCCTCGGCGCGGACAACGGCAGCTACGACGCGACCATCGAGGGCGATATCTACGGTGCGAACGATACCGGCGCGGGCGCGGACAACACGCTCATTGTGCAGGCGGGCGACAGCTCGGACAACAAGAAACAGGTTGTGGTCAACAAGGTTCGCAATTTCGACACCTTCAAATTCATTCTTCACAACAACACGCTCATCGGCAAGACCATGCTCCATATCAAGGGAGCGGGCGGTCTTGGCACAATCGTTAATTTTAAGAAGATCACGGTGGATGCGCAGAAGTTCAACATTGATCCGACGTGGATGGGTTCACATTCCCTCAGGCTCATTCAGAGTGCGGACGGGATGAACTTCTCGAACTACTCTGCTACGGATATCACAAAGACCTACTATCCGAACGATCCGTACGAAGCTTATCTGCATATCAACGGCAACGCGAGCACGACAACGGCTACGGGGACGGTCACAGGGCAGGATGTTCTGCTGACGGTCAACCGTCTGCGTGACGGTGATCGCCGCTATGACGGCACAGATGCCAAACTCGTGAGCGATGAGGTATTCACAGGAATCTCTGCGATGGGCTATGATGTGGAGCGGAACAAGCTTCTCATCACGGGAACGCAGGCGGACGGCATCAAGACCTTTGCTGCGGCCGGTGTCACGACGGGCGAAAAGAAGGCGAACCTCACGAGCAACGCGCTCACCATCGACCGCGATGCTGCTCTGAGCATCCGTGATGTATACGGCGCGTATGCGAAGAATATTGCGAGCGACGGAGAGATGACGGACAACAGTGTCACCCTCCTGAACGGCAATCTCACGGGCAATATCTACGGCGCAAAGTCCGAGAGCAAGCTGAAGCTCTCATCCAACCGCGTTCAGGTGCTGAATGGTTCGGTCGTCGGCAATATCTACGGCGGCTATTCGGTCAGCGGTGACGTGGAAAAGAGCATTGTCGATCTTGGGCGCGTTACCATCGGCAGCATTGCGAACAATGGAAGCATGATCGGCGGCAATGTCTACGGCGGCTGGGGTAAGACAGCAAAGGACAATACCGTCACGCTGCGCGGTACGACGGTGAAGGGGCATGTCTACGGCGGCTGGCTTTCGACGGGATCGCCCGCGAACGACGGTCCCGCACCCCTTACGGACGGAAATACGCTGAATATCTATGATACGGGCACAACGGTGGGCTATTTCGAGGGCTTCCAGAACCTCAACTTCTACCTCAGCCCGAAATCGGATATGCGTTTCTCGATGCTGACGCTGACCGATTTGTCGCATAAGGATATTCGGGGGATGACTCTTGGCATCGATATTGATGGGGACGGTGCACCAATTCATAACGGCGATATTGTCAGCCTCGTCAAACTGCCCACGGATAAGAACCTCACGACGGATGACTTTACCGGCAAGGAGTACAAGACGCAGAAAGGCGTTACACTGAACTATACGTTTGGTCTTGAGACACGCAATAGCGTCAACGCCTCGTCGGGCTATAAGAACGAGCTGATCGCACGCGTTAAGAGTGTGTCGGTTTCGCCTCAGGCGAAATCCCTCGTCGAGACGCAGTCGGCGGCTCTCGCCTTCCTCGCAAGCGGCTCCGACCTCATCGTCAATGTCGGTATTCCTGCGGCAGAGGCAGCGGCAGGACAGATTGCCGACATCGTGGACGCGCCGCTTGCGAACAGCAAGAACACCGACGCATCGAAGGCACCGCTTTCCATGCTCGGCAGCTATCAGCTCTTTGCCGCACAGAGCTACGGCAGCGCACGGCTCAAGACAGGCTCGTACGTCGATGCGAAGGGCTGGAACCTCAACGTCGGCTTTGCACGTCGCAACGAGCTGTCGGACAGCTCGCTGACATTTGGCCCCTTCGTCGAGTACGGGCGCGGCTCGTATGACTCCTATCTGGATGATGGTACGCATGGCGACGGCAAGACAAGCTACCTCGGCTTCGGCGTCATGGCAAAGTCGGAGAATATGAGCGGCACCTACATTGAGGGAAGCCTCCGCGTCGGTAAGGCAAAGAGTGACTACAGCGGCACCGTCGAATCGCGCGGCACGGGCTATGATACCTCAAGCAATTACTTTGCGGGGCATCTTGGCATCGGTCAGAAGAGAGAGTTCCTGAGCGGCAACCAGTTTGAGACCTATGCAAAGTACTTCTATGCACATCAGGCGGGGATGAGCACGAAACTCTCGAGCGGTGAGACGTATGACTTCGGTGCGTCGAACTCGAGCCGCCTGCGCCTCGGCACGCGCTATACGATCAAGAACGGCCTCGATTCGGAACTCTACGCAGGTCTTGCGTGGGAGTATGAATTTGACGGCAAGAGTTCGGCGTCCTATCAGGGCTTTGGGCTGCCGGGTACGAGCCTCAAGGGAGGCACGACACTCTTCGAGCTTGGCTACCGCTTCGCTCCGGCGGACAGCACCGTCACCTATGGTCTGAACCTCACGGGATATGCGGGCAAGCGTAAGGGTATCACGGGCGGCTTCAACATCGCCTGGGCATTCTAAGAAAAATACAATGCAATAGAGCATAAAATAAGGCGGCTGCTGTACGAAGCTAAAAACTTCGTGCAGCAGCCGCTGTCTTTGTGTTAGATAAATCGCTGCAAGCGCCCCTTCCACCGCCTACGCGGTTCCCCTCCCCCGTGGCGCACGGGGGAGGCTTGGAGGTTAACCCTATTAGCTTCCCATCCCGGTTACCGCTTCCCCTCCGCTTTTGCCATAAATTTTTCGACGGCAACAGCAAAGCGTGTGTGTGTGCCCGTGCCGATCTCCTCGCGCTCGTCGTACGCCGTCACCTTGAGTGAGATTGCACGCCCGTCCACTGCCGTTACCTCGGCTATGGCACGGACAGTGAGTCCCGTCGGCGTTGCTGCACGATGCTTGATATGCAGCTCTGTGCCGACCGTTGTCCATCCCTCGGGACACTCCTCTTGGCAGAGTTCCGCCGCCGCACGCTCCATCAGTGCCGCCATCGCGGGCGTTGCGTACACCGCGAGCGAGCCGCTGCCGACCGTCAGCGCCGTATTTGCATCCGTCACCGTGTCCACCGCTTCACGTGTCATGCCGACGGCGATCTTACTTGTGTAGTCCATGTGAAAATCCTTTCTGTTGTTCAAAGCGTTCCCATCCCCGCAAACGATCTTCCTTTCCCACTGTGGCAGGAGAGACTTTAGGGCTCATACTGCCGCTTCTTTTCGGCGAAGGTGTTCAGCCATGCCGGGATGGTGAGATTCTTGCGGATGGACTTGCTGCCGTACTTCGCGGCGTATGCATCCATATCGAGCGAGAGCAGACTGACGAAACCTTCGCCCATCTCGGGATCGGGGTGAGTGTCCTCGATGCGGCTTGCGGGCGGTGCAGCTTTACCGTCCTCCAGTTCGCCGAGCACCCAGCCCGATGCCGCATCCTCGCCCATGGCAATCGCCTCGGGGAGAGTAGCACCGCCCGAAACACAGCCGGGAAGATCAGGGACAACGACGGCAAATGCTTCATCAGCGGTGTAAAAAATAGCGGGATATACGAGCTTCATAGACACGTTCTCCTTTCACACGAATGAGCGGTTGATTCCCGCGCCTCTTAGTATGTTCTTCACAATAATATTTGCTATGTCACCGGGATGGTTTGGAACAGTGAGTGTTTCATTTACCTCATCTTTTTGGTATTGGTAATGTGACCCCTTCGTTCGTACCACATGCCAACCATTCTTCCTTAAGAGGCGATCCAACTCAATAAAACGCATCCCACCACCTTCACTCATATTATAAGCACAATGCGTACACCTGTCCAGAAGAATCCGAATTGTGGCGTTTTGTGCAGGAGAGTGTTGCAGCACGCACAAATATGAAAGAGGATTCATATATAAAAGTAAAGCGATATTCTTTTATTCATGTTTTGTTGAGTTTTATTCAAAAAGAAATGCAATAAATTAGAAATAGCGTTGACAACTACAATATCTCTCACGTATTATACACTTTTTGTATATTGAATCTCAGTCTGCGACTGAGACCGACGAAAGAATCTCGGTGATAAAGTAAAAAAATGGAGGAGCACATGTTCAACGGATTGAAAGCACAGCGTCGCTTGGCTGTCTACGTTGCATTGGGACTGTCTACCAGGGGAGGCCTATGGTTCTCCGCACCGTCGACGTATGCGGCGGAGCATACGTATACGCAGGAAGGCGGTACCATCAGCGGTCTTGAGGAATCGCTGATAAAATGAAGTCTGTCAGATTTGTGCAGATTTTTCGTCCTGTCAAGAAGGTAAACCGAACGCATAAGCAAGTGCTACGTGGAAGATTTGCCAACGAAAAGCGGGCAAAAAAAGATGTGTTAAGGTGGCGTGGATGAATTTATCAGTGTTTCCTTGAAGGTATGGACAAGACGCATTCGATGAATGACAACAAGATCACGCTCGGCAAGGAAGGCGGCTCGACGAATCGTCCGTTCAGCACATATGGAATCTTTTTCGGCGGTGGCAAGAAGAATGCCACGGAGGATGTCAGTAACAATACGCTGACGATTCACGGACTCAGCGTCAGCAACGGCGGCGGACAGAGCATGATCTACGGCGGTGTCAGCGGCACGGGCGCGGTCTCGAAGAACAATGTCATATTCAACAACGGGCTGTCGAAAGATCCTATCTATGGCGGCTTCAACGGCGCGTCTGCCACAAAGGCTGTCACGGGCAACTCTGTCACCGTCGCAGGCGGCACCGTGGAGGGGGATGCCTTTGGCGGCGTGACGCAAGGAACGGGAGCGGTCACGGGCAACTCCGTGACGATCAAGGGCGGCAGTCTCGGGGATGAGGCTGCGGGCGGCGTGGTTAACAACTCTGCAAACAGCGCAAATGCTTCTGGCAATACGCTGACGATTTCGGGCGGCGCGTTTACGAAGAGTGGAGGAACGAATGTCTTTGGTGCGTATTCCGATGGGTCAGGCAAGACGACGGGCAATACGGTCAACCTCGGCGACGGCGAAAACCCCATGGCAATGGGGTTCAATCTTACGGGCGTAAAGATCTACGGTGGCAACAAGACGAATGATGTCACGGGCAACACGCTCAATGTCAATGCCTCAGGCATCGTAGTCAGGACGGCGCGGAACTTCGAGAAGTACAATTTCAACCTTACAAAAGGCGTTGCAGCGGGTACGACTATGCTGAAGATGTCGGACAGCGGCGGCTTTGGCTCTACGCCCGATGTCCAGTGGAGCAAGATCACGATGAACGCCGAAGGCTGGAATGATGATACGACGAAGTACGGCCGCCTTGGCACAATGGAACTGCTTGTGTGACCAGCGGCGCTGATCTGAAGATCTTCACCGACGCGACAACGAATCGCAAAACCGAGAGAAAGACGACGAGCGGCGACTTCGAATACAGCATGTATACGGATGTAACCAATCCTCCGATATATGGCGATTATGTTTTGGTGAACTATGTGCGTGCCGACATCGACCGCTTCCAAAACGCCGACGCAACGGCAGATAACGGCACAGGCACAGCTGTCTATGGAGGCTATTCGAGTCTCGGCAACACGACGACAAACAACAAGATCAAGATCACGAATACGAACAACACGAATCTGAATGTCTACGGCGGCTACACGGCGGGGAATGGCGATTCGACGAATAACCAGGTCACGATTACAGGCACGGGTAAGGTCGGAGGTGTCTATGCAGGACGTGCGCAGTCAGCGACGGGAAAGGCGGAGCGAAATACTATCACCATTGAGCCGGGCGGCTGGGCAGAGAATCCTATCTTTGGTGGCTACGCAAAGGGCGGTGTAAAAGGTAACATCGTCAATATCAAGGGGACAGTCAATGCGACCGCCTACGGCGGACGTCTTGTGGGTAGCGGTACGGCAGAAGCGAATGAGGTTCATCTCGAGGATGCTACGGTGAAGAATCAAGTCATCGGTGCTGAGGGAGATGATGGGGCGCTGGTCAAGGAGAATCGTATCTCTGTTGCGGAAAGCCTCGTCAAAGAAGACGTTATCGGAGGCTTCTCTCGAGGGACGACCGGCAAGGCAGAGGGAAATACCGTTTCGGTCACGGGAGATAGCGCAAGGGTCAAGGGGACCGTTACGGGCGGCCATGCGGCAGGAGACTCGGCGGCCGTTAGGAATACGATTAGCCTCGCGGAAGGGACGTTTGAAAGAAACGTCTATGGAGGCTACGGCCTGCAAAACGGTACGGTTACGGGTAATACAGCAAGTGTTTCGGGCGGTGTATTAGAGGGACATATATTTGGCGGATACTCTGAGCAAAACGGTACAGTATCTGGTAATCAGGTTGTTATCTCGGGGGGAACAATCAACCAGTTTGTGTTTGGTGGGGGAACTCAGGGCACTAATACAGTTGAGTACAATGTAGTTACCATTGCAGGTGGGACATTCGCAAAGGATATTTACGGCGCATATTCGTGGCATGCGAACGGCAAGACGGAGAACAACACGGTCAATCTCGGTGACGACATGCATACAGATCTCTCGGGCACGACGCTCTCGGCGAGTAACATCTATGGCGGCGACAAGGCGGCAACAGGAAATACGCTGAATGTCAACGCGAAAAATATCGCAGCGAAGTCCGTCAACAATTTCGAGAACTACAAGTTCAAGCTGAACAGTGCGACTGCGTTCGGCGATACGATGCTGACGGTCACGGATGCGGGCGACTTCGCGGGCACGGGCGTTGACATGAATAAAATCACCGTCGACCGCACGGGGCTGTCGGCGGACTACCTTGCGACGCAGCACGGCATCACGCGCATTACTCTCTTGAAGCGCGGCAACGCTGCCGATATGCTGAAGTTCCGGAACTACGCGGCGAAGAAGGCTGCGGATGCGACCGAGACGCACGAGTTCCGTCTGATCACGGATAATGATACGGCGACGGCGAACGCCCTCATGTTGGAGGCGAGCCGATTCAAGGGTAGCCGTGTGAACTACGACGGCACGACAGCATCGTATAACGGCGAGATCTACGGCGGTATTTCCCGCGAGGGACATACGACGACGGACAATCAGCTGACGGTTACGGGTATCCATGGAGCGGACGACCCGAAGTACGCATTTGGCGGTCTCAACGAGGGTGCGACGGGCGATGTCACGAACAACCACGCGACCATTAATCTGCCCAATGCAGCGGACGAGATCAAGGAGGTCTATGGCGGCTTCATCACGCACGAAGATAATGCGGGCGAGGTCTCCGGCAACAGCGTCACGATGCAGAAAGGCATTGTGGAGAAGGCTTTCGGTGGATATACCGCTGGAACGGGCACGGTAAAGAACAATACCGTCAATTTCAGCGGCAGTGAATCGACCGATCATGTTGCGGGCGGCTATATCGAGAAGGTTGCCAGCACTGCCGAGGCAACGGAGAACAAGGTTGTCTTTACGGGCGGTACAGCGGATAATATCAACGGCGCGGTGAGTGAGGGCACGGGTGCGCTGAAGACCAATACGATTGCGTTCAGCGGCACAGGCAGCATGGCGAATGCGCTGCGCGGCGCAAATTCTGAGGGGCAGGGGCTCGTCGAGGAGAACGGCGTCACGATCGCGGGCGGCACTGTAGCGCATGCCTACGGTGCGGTCACAGACGGTACAGGCATCGCGACGAAGAACTATGTCACGGTTTCGGGCGGCACGGTGAATACTGAGATTGCGGGCGGTGTCGGCTACAATGTGACAGCAAACACTGTCACGCTTACGGGCGGGACGGTCAGCGGCGACGTTTACGGCGGCAAGTCTGCAGGACGCGGCAGCAGTACGTCGGGGAACATCGTCAACCTCGGCGCAGAGGACGGCACCTACACGGCGAACCTCACGAATGCAGCGCTCCACGGCGACAATAATTCGGGCACGGGCGCAACGCTCAACGTCCGCGCGAAGAACATCACGGCGAAGTCCGCCGACAAATTCGAGAACTACAAGTTCCATCTGAATGACGACATCGCGCGAAATGGCGGCTCGATGCTGACGCTGACCGAGAACAACGGCTTCAACGGAGGCAATCTGTTCGACTGGACGAAGCTCGATGTCGATACGTCGAGGCTCTCGGGCAACACGGTTATCGGTAACACAACCCTCCTTACGGGCACGACAAACGGGCTGAAGTTCTCGAACTATGCGGGCAAGGATCGCACGCATGGCGTTGTGAACGGCGACTACGAGACGGCTCTGCGCACGGACACGAATACGGGAACGGCGTCGAAGGTCATCCTAGACTACAACCGCTTCCAAAACAATACCAATGCGACGCATGACGGATCGACCCCGGCGACAACGCTGCCGGACGGCACAACCGAAATCTACGGCGGTATTTCTTATGTGGGCAACACCACAACGAATAACCATCTGACGGTGACGGGTGTGCAGGGCGATCTGACCTCTGCGTACGGCGGCAAGGAGGCGGGCGCGGCAGGAAACGCCACGGGCAACAGCGTGACCATCACGGATACGGGATCGCACGCGCCCACGAATGTCTACGGCGGCTACGTCGGCGACGCTGCGAATAACGGCATGGCAACGGGCAACACGGTCACGATCACAGGCGGTACGGTGACGGGGGCTGTCTACGGCGGCTATACGAACGGCGCGGGCACGACCACGGGCAATACGGTGAACATTGGTGAGAATCCGACAGCGCTGAACCAAGGCGATACATCGACGCTCGCGACAGGCACGAATCTCGCGAATGCGGAGCTCTATGGCGGCAACAAGTCTACTGTAGGCAACACGCTGAATGCCACGGTAAAGGATGCTGCGGCGAAGAAAGCGCAGAACTTCGATAAGTATACGTTCTATCTGACGAACTCCGTTGCGGCGGACAAGCCGTCGAGCGGCACGGTTGACGATACCTATACAACGAGCCGCGGCACGATGCTGACGCTCACGGACGGTTTCGATGGGCAGACGGTGGACTGGAACAAGGTCACGATCGACACGTCAAAGCTCTCTGCCGACAAGACGCTCGGTGCGATCACCCTCATGAGGAGCGGGCCGACAAGCAAGCTGAAGTTCTCGCACTACGCCGTGAAAAATCACGCAGTGAGCGGTGACTATGAGGTCGTCCAGCGCACGGATACGAATACGGATGAGGCAAACTCCGTTCTCATCGACGTGAACCGCTTCCGTAACGGCAATGTCACCTATGATGGACGCAGTGCGGATACAAAGACGTACAGCGGCGTCTCTTACGGCGGATATACAACGGAGAACAACACGCTGACGGTCACAGGGCTCAGGGATGGTATCAACCCGACACTCATCTCGGGCGGTCGCACGGAGGGCTCTGCGGGCAGCGCGGTCAACAACACGGTCAAAATTCAGAGCACGGCGTATCACAACCCTGCGGGCTCTGTGACGGAGGGCTCCATCGGTACGGTCTACGGTGGCTTTATCGGAAATGCGGCGAATGGCGATGCGACGACAGGCAATACGGTCGAAATGTCGGGCGGTACGGTCGGCACGATCCACGGCGGCTATACAAAGGGCACGGGTGCGGTCACGGGCAATACTGTGACGTTCTCGGGCGGCGCAACCCTCCATGAGCTCATGGGTGGATTTGCGGACAATGCGGGCAGCGCAGCGGCTGTGACGGGCAATACCGTCAACCTCTCGGGAGGCTCCATTGGCGGCACGGTCTACGGCGGACGCACGCTCGGTACGGGTGATGCCGTGACAGGTAACATGCTGAACGTGACGAATGCGGTCACGGCGGGACAGATTGCAAACTTTGAGAAGCTGAGCTTTGCCGTGAACAAGGATACGGTGGGCAAGACGCTGTTGACGCTGAAGGGCGGCTTTGGCAAGACGGCAACGGACAACACCGTCGATATCTTCGGCGGCACGGTGCGCGGCGATGTCTACGGCGGCCATGCGACAAACGGCGCAGCGTCGAACAACACAGTGAATCTCTATCACGGTGTCACAATCGGCGGCGTGATCCACGGCGGTGCAGTGAACACGGACAGCACGAACAACACGCTTGCGGTGCGCTCGTTCGGCACGACGGCGAAGGATTTTGACGGCGTGCAGAACCTCCATTTCTATCTGCCGGCGGGAACAACGTCCTCGGAGACGCGGACGATGCTGACACTTACCAATGCCCCCGCAGTCAAGGACATCAGCACGTTGAATCTTGGTGTGGCTGCAGTTGCGGCAGATGCGCGTGCGTTCCGTCGGGGCGATGCGCAGACGATGAAGGCGACGCAGAGCGGTATTCTCGACTATACGATGCGCCTCGAAAAGCGCGGGGAGAATGAACTCATTGCGACAGTCGACCGCGTTGATGTGAACGATCGGAGCAAGTCGCCGGTCGAGACGCGCGTGGCAGCGAGCGCACTGCTGAACGCAGGTGCAGACCTCCTCTCGCATGTCGGATATACAGCTGCAGCTGAGGCGGCTGCTGTGATCTCGGCGGGGACTGCTCCCGCTCCTTCCTCCGTCGAGGGCGTGCGGAACACGAATGCAGGGCTTGCGGCTGCGGGTACTGCGGCATCTGCCGGTGCAAATGCGTCGGCGGCGGTCAGCAGTGCATTCCAGCCGTGGGCGGCGCAAGGCGGCTCGTCTGTGCGGCTCAATTCCGGCTCCTACGTGGATGCAAAGGGGTGGAATCTCAACGTCGGCTTTGCCCGTACGAATGAGATGAAGGCCGCGAAGCTGACCTACGGTCCGTTTGTCGAATACGGGCGTGGTACGTATGACTCCTATCTGGACGACGGTACGCACGGCAGCGGAGCGATGCACTACATCGGCGGCGGTGTGATGGCAAAGATGGCGCAGGACAGCGGTCTGTATGTCGAGGGAAGCCTGCGCGCGGGACGCGTCTCAAGCGACTATACGGCAGTGACGATGCGGCGGAGCTGAGCTACGATAATGCGAGCACGTACTTCGCAGGACACGTCGGTGTCGGTCAGGAGTGGAAGCTCGCGAACGGCAACAAGATTGAAGGCTATGCGAAGTATTTCTACTCGCATCAGGCGGGCGATACGGTGAAGCTGCGTTCGGGCGGAATCCTCGAGTTCGGCGATGTGGACTCGCACCGTCTGCGCGTCGGCGCACGCTATACGCATGCGGTCGGCGGCAGCGGAGAGCTCTATGCGGGACTTGCGTACGAGCACGAGTTTGGCGGTGATGCAACGGCGACGTATCAGGGCTACTCCACGCCGAGCCCCTCGCTCGGCGGCGGCACGGGCATCCTCGAACTCGGATACCGTTTCGCACCGAAGGACGGCCGCGTCAGCTATGGCGTGAACCTCATGGGCATGACCGGTCAGCGCGAGGGTATCGCGGGCGGTGCACAGGTAACGTGGGCGTTCTAAGTGGAATATTGATTTTGAGAGGGGCGGCTTTGACGTCGCCTCTTTCTGTATACAGAATTATTTTTGTTGGGCAGTTGCGTGTCCGGTGGAATCGTTCTATAATAAAAAACGCCCGTAAGGGTTGGATATATCCGATGGAGGCGACGATAAAGCATATTTATTGTTGACCACCGAATATAAGAGGTGATACGAGTGAGTGATACGTACAGTGTCGCCATCAGCTATGGCGACGTTCTCGGCTGGATTGACTACGATGCGTCTGCGCATTCTGCGACGGTGAACCTCGCAGATGAGAAGGGGCGTGCGGCGGTAGAGGATTTCCTCGCCGCAGATCATGAGGTCGAGGTGCCGCATGAGACGCTGATGGACTTCACGAAGGAGACCGTCACTCCGCTCGCGGATCGAAAGAGCTTCGAACTGGCTCTTACGCGCCTGTGGAATGAGACGAACGTCCAGGTGGACTGGTCGCGGCCGGTCGACTATGTGAAGGCGCACCCGCACTACTGAGAAAGTGTATTCGCATTTTCTCCAATGATTTACGCCGTCCGGGGGGATGGTGGGAGGAGTTTTTATGATTCGTATTGGTATTCTTGGCTATGGTAATCTCGGCCGCGGCGTGGAGTATGCCGTGGAGGCAAATGCAGATATGGAGCTCGTCGCAATTTTTACGCGGCGCGACCCTGCGTCGGTGAAGCCACGCACGAACGTGCCCGTCATCTCTGTCGATGATGTGGAGATGTGGAAGAATAAGGTGGATGTGCTCATCCTCTGCGGCGGCTCCGCAACAGATCTGCCGGAGCAGACGCCCGCGTTTGCAAAGCTGTTCAACGTGGTTGACAGCTTCGATACGCACGCAAAGATTCCCGCGCACTTCGCGGCGGTGGATGCGGCAGCAAAGGCAGCGGGACACGTCGGCGTGATCTCGGTCGGCTGGGATCCGGGCATGTTCTCCCTCACGCGCGCCTATGCAAACGCTGTTCTCACGAACGGTGCGGACTATACGTTCTGGGGACGCGGCGTGAGCCAGGGGCACTCTGATGCAATTCGCCGCATTCCGGGCGTCAAGAATGCCAAGCAGTACACCGTTCCCGTTCCGGCGGCGCTCGATGCCGTGCGCAGCGGCTCGAACCCGATGCTCACGACGCGCGAGAAGCATACGCGCGAGTGCTACGTCGTGCTTGAAGAGGGCGCGGATGCGGCGGCAGTTGAGAAGGCAATCGTGACGATGCCGAACTACTTCTCGGACTACGATACGACCGTGCATTTCATCAGCGAGGAAGAACTCTTGCGCGATCATGCGGGTCTGCCGCATGCGGGCTTTGTCCTCCGCTCCGGCGCGACGGGTGCAAATGGGGAGAACAAGCACATCATCGAGTTCAGCCTGAAGCTCGACTCGAACCCCGAGTTTACGGCGTGTGTCCTTGCTGCCTACGCGCGTGCGGCGCACCGTCTCGCCTCCGAGGGCGTGACGGGCTGCAAGACCGTCCTCGACATCGCGCCCGCCTATCTCTCGGCGAAGAGTGGCGACGAGCTGCGTGCCTCGCTGCTGTAATATCATAGTGTGTTTTCAAAGTGCCTTGCGCATCGTGCGCGAGGTACTTTTTAACAGGAAAATTTTTGTTATTTTCAGAAAGGAGGGGCGGTCATGGGGCTGCTTCGGAAATTTTTTAGCAATACGGGAAAACCCGAGGGTGTGATGGGCAAGATTGTCGTTGCAATGATGAACAAGGGGCATGCGGGCATTGCGGCGTGGGGCTTTTCGCATCTCGACCTGCAAGGGAATGAGCAGGTGCTTGACTGCGGCTGTGGCGGTGGTGCGAACGTCGCCGTGTTCCTGCGGATGGTGGACGAGGGGCATGTGACGGGGCTGGACTACTCGACCGTCTCCGTAGCGAAGGCACGTGAGGTGAACAGCGCGGCGATTGCGACGGGACGGTGCAGTATCGTGCAGGGAAATGTGCAGGCGCTGCCGTTTGACGATGGAGGCTTCGATGTTGTGACGGCGTTCGAGACCGTGTATTTCTGGCCGGAGCTGCCGCGCTGTTTTGGAGAAATGCATCGGGTGCTGAAGCCGGGCGGTGTCTTCATGATTACGAATGAAGCGAGCGGCAGGACGAAGAGTCATGAGAAGTGGCAGAAGATCGTCGACAATATGTCCGTCTACACGGGCGAGGAGTTGGAGAAGCTGCTCACGGGCGCAGGCTTTGCGCGCGTGGAGATCGACGAGGATCTGGGGCACGACCGCCTCAACGTGCGCGCCTATAAGGGCTGAGTATATTTTTGCAAGCGAAAAGCGTCCCGTGGCGGCGGGACGCTTTTCCTGTTTCGTCAGACGAGATTTTCTGCTATAGTAGGGGAAAGAAAAGAAGAGAAAGGAGCGGCGCTATGGCAATCACCCCACCGACACCGCCGACACCACCGTCGCCGCCGAAGATCACGCTCGGGGATGCGGCGCGCGACGCGCAGGCGAATACGACGCATACGACGGGCGATGCGCAGGCGGAGCAGCAGGCGCGCGACTCCGTAGCGCAGGGGAACGGTGCGCTCTCGAAGACGACAACGGGTGCGCCGAAGACCAGTGATGCGGCAGAGCGTCCGAATGCCGCTGCGCGCACGGATGCGGCGAAGGGCGATCCCGTGAAGACCTCTGCCTCGAAGGTAGATCGCGGTACAACGGTTGAGGGGCAGACGGGCGCAGATGTGGCAAAGGGTCTGGATCTCGCACAGGAGAATGCGGCGCTGAAGCAGCAGCTTGCAGGGACGGAGCAGAAGCCGCCCGAGGTGCCGACGTCCTACACGGCAACGAGCGGGCTCTACTGGGCGGGGATGATCGGTGTGGCACTCGTCGTGGGGATCGTCGCCTTTCGGCGCTTCTTTCAGAAGAAGCCGCAGACGGAGGCGGAGCAGGAGCCATCGCTCGGCGAGCGCATCCTCGCGCGTGAGCGTGCCGAGGCGCAGGGGACGACATCGACGGACGCACAGGAGCAGCCGCGACCGACATCGGAGCGCGGCGCGCACGATGATCTGCTGGCAGCTGCGGAGCGCACGAAACGTGCGCGCGATACGCGTGGCGAGATCCTGCCCGAGTACACGGGGCTGACAGCGGGGGAGGCACTTGCGCGTCTGATGGAGGAGGAGCGTGCACCGCAGAGGACAGATGCGCGTACTGCACAGCGATCAGTGCCGCCAACTGTAAAACAGACGGGGCAGCAATCCTCTGCAAAACCTGCACCGCCTCCCGCAGCACCTGCGCCTGTATCGCCTTCCACCAAGCCCGTCAAACCGATTGCTCCGCAGGAAAACGAGGAGGAGAAGCCGCGCTTTGAGGTGCGGGTATAGACGTATACACGCGGCGTCATCCAAAACTTATTGACAAATGCTCATATGTGGGCGATAATGAAGGAGTTTTCCCACACAGACAGTTTTGCGGCGCGGCGGAGAGGAGCTTGTTATCATGAAACACGTACTGTCCGTCTTTGTTGAGAACCAGACGGGGGTTCTGGTGCGCGTTGTGAGCATGTTTTCGCGGCGTGAGTTCAACATCGACAGCCTGTCTGTCGGCGTGACGGAGTCGCCGGATTTCTCGCGCATCACGGTCGTGATGCAGGGGGATGGGAATCTCGTCGAGCAGATGATCAAGCAATTGGAAAAGATGCCCGTTGTGCGGGCGGTTCAGCGGCTGGACGAAAAGAGCGCGGCGTGTCGGGGGATGACACTCATCAAGGTGCGGGCGGACGATGACAATCGTCTCGACGTGCTGAAGATGGGCGAGTTGTTCCGCGCGCACGTCGTCGATGTGGAGTCCTCCTCGATCATCTTTGAGATCACGGGCAGCGATGATAAGGTAACGGCGTTTCTGAAGGTAATCAAACCCTACGGGATCGTCGAGGTCATCCGCACGGGACTCATTGCGCTCGAGCGGGGAGAACACACAATTTATGAGCATTGTGAGGAGCGGGAGTACTATGGCAAAAACTTACTATGATCAGGATGTCAACTGGAGCGTGCTCGAGGGCAAAACGGTCGCGGTCATCGGCTACGGCAGTCAGGGGCATGCACACGCGCTGAACCTCAAGGACAGCGGAATCAATGTCGTCATCGGGCTCTATGCGGGCTCGAAGTCGGCGAAGCTCGCCGAGGAAGACGGGCTCAAGGTTCTCCCTGTTGCCGAGGCGGTAAAGCAGGCAGATGTCACGATGATCCTCATTCCGGACGAGAAGCAGGCGGCGCTCTACAAGAGTGAGATCGCACCGAACCTGAAGTCCGGCAGTGCGCTCGCGTTCGCACATGGCTTCAACATCCATTTCAACCAGATCGTCCCCGCAGATGACATCGACGTCTTCATGGTTGCGCCGAAGGGACCCGGACACCTCGTCCGCCGTACGTTCCGCGAGGGCGGCGGTGTTCCCGATGTGTTCGCGGTCGGGCAGGATGCAACGGGCAAGTGTTTTGACCTCGCGCTCGCATATGCACGCGGCATCGGCGGCACGCGTTCGGGCGTCATTCAGACGACGTTCCAGGAGGAGACGGAGACCGATCTCTTTGGCGAGCAGGTTGTCCTCTGCGGCGGTGTGACCCACCTCATCCAGAAGGGCTTTGAGACGCTGATTGAGGCGGGCTATCAGCCGGAGATCGCGTATTTCGAGTGCTTCCACGAGATGAAGCTCATTGTCGACCTCATGTATGAGGGCGGCATGGCGAAGATGCGCAAGTCCATCTCCGACACGGCGGAGTATGGCGACTATACGCGCGGCCCGCGCATCATCACCGACGAGACGAAGGCAGAGATGAAGAAGATCCTCGGCGAGATCCAGGACGGCACGTTTGCGCGTCAGTGGCTCACGGAGAATAATGCGGCAGGGCGCGCGAACTTCCTCGCAGAGCGCCGCATCCACGCAGAGCATCCGATCGAGGAGGTCGGTGCGGAGCTGCGCGGTATGATGTCGTGGCTCAAGGACGGCGCGGATCTCCGCAAGGACTAAGCGCGGCTTTTAAGGCAAATTGGAGAGGGGCTGCACAGCCCCTTTTTCTGTATATTTTGGAGGGCTATGAATGGGCATGAATATGAGCGAGAAGATTCTCGCACGCCATGCGGGACTGGATCACGTCGAGCCGGGGCAGCTCGTGACGTGCCGTCTTGACATGGTGCTCGCAAACGATGTGACGGGGCCGCCGTCGATCAAGGAGTTTGAAAAGACGGGGCGTCCCGTCTTTGACCGCACGAAGATCGCGCTGATTCCCGATCATTTCCAGCCGGCAAAGGACATCAAGTCCTCGGAGCTGGCGAAGATCATGCGCGACTTTGCGCGCAAGCACGACATCCTGCACTACTATGAGCAGGGGCGTGTCGGCATCGAGCACGTCATTCTGCCGGAGAAGGGCATTGTCGGCCCCGGTATGCTGACCATCGGCGCGGACTCGCATACCTGCACCTATGGCGCGGTCAACGGCTTCTCGACGGGCGTCGGCACGACCGATCTTGCGGTCGGCATGGCGACGGGCGAGGCGTGGTTCAAGGTGCCCGAGGCGATCAATGTGCATCTGACGGGGAAGAAGCCTGCCGACATCAGCGGCAAGGACGTGATCCTCACGCTCATCGGCATCATTGGCGTGGACGGCGCGCTCTATCAGAGTCTCGAATTCACGGGTGAGGGCGTTGCGGATCTCTCCATGACGGATCGTCTGACGATTGCAAACATGGCGATTGAGGCGGGCGGCAAGAACGGCATCTTTCCCTATGACGATGTGTGCAGGGAATACGTCGAGGGTCGCATGACGACGCCGTTTGAGCCGGTGCACGCCGACCCCGATGCGCAGTACGCGCGCACGGTAGAGATCAACCTCAGCGAGCTGCGTCCCGTCGTCTCGTTCCCGCATCTGCCCGAGAATACGAAGCGCGTCATGGACATCGCGGAGCCGATTGCCATCGATCAGGTGGTCATCGGCTCGTGCACGAACGGGCGGCTTGAGGATATGGAGATCGCGGCACAGAT
The DNA here is from genome assembly GCF_000286455.1 of Selenomonas sp. FOBRC6. Lineage (GTDB taxonomy): Bacteria > Bacillota > Negativicutes > Selenomonadales > Selenomonadaceae > Centipeda. The sequence goes on along the minus strand of NZ_ALKG01000022.1, from coordinate 7,871 downwards.
TTTGAAGGGGCATACAGTGCACGAGCGTGTGCGCTGCATCATCATCCCCGGCTCGCCGTGGGTCTATCAGGAGTCGATGAAGCGCGGCTATCTCGACATCTTCATGGAGGCGGGTGCTGCGATCTCGACGCCGACCTGCGGGCCGTGTCTTGGCGGCTACATGGGTATACTCGCGGCGGGCGAGCGCTGTGTCTCGACGACGAACCGCAATTTCCGCGGGCGCATGGGACACGTCGACAGTGAGGTCTATCTCGCAGGGCCGCACGTCGCGGCGGCGAGTGCAATACTGGGGCGGATTGCAGCCCCTGAGGAGGTGGCGTGATGTTCGAGGGAAAGGTCTGGCGTTACGGCGATAACATCGACACGGACGTTATCATCCCCGCGCGCTATCTCAATACGTTCGAGCCGAAGGCGCTCGCGGCGCACTGCATGGAGGACATTGATACGACGTTCGCGAAAGAAGTTGTCGCGGGCGACATCATGGTCGGCGGCAAGAACTTCGGCTGCGGCTCCTCGCGCGAGCACGCGCCGATTGCGATTGCGGCTTCGGGCGTGCCCGTCGTCATAGCAGCGAGTTTTGCGCGCATCTTCTATCGCAACGGCATTAACATCGGCCTGCCGCTGCTCGAGATTGGGGACGCTGTGGAGAAGATCAGCGCGGGCGACCATCTGCGCGTGGACACGGCAACGGGGGCGATCGAGAACCTCTCGACGGGCGATACGTTCCGCGCGCATCCCTTGCCGGGCTTCGTGCAGGACATTGCGCGCGCGGGCGGTCTGCTGAACTACATCCGCGAGAATGGAGGATTCCATGGCGTATAAGATTGCAGTCGTCCCCGGTGACGGCATCGGACAGGAGATCACCGAGGAAGCCGTGCGCGTCCTCAAAGCCGTCGATGCGAAATTCGGGCTTGACCTGACGTATGAAACGCGCGACGCGGGCGGCACGGCATATGATAAATATGGAACGCCGCTGCCCGAGGACACACTCGCGGTCTGCAAGGCATCGGACGGCGTGCTCTTCGGTGCGGTCGGCGGGACAAAGTGGGATGCGGTCGAGCCAGCCCTGCGTCCCGAGCGCGCAATCCTCGGACTGCGCAAGGGGCTGGGTCTGTACGCGAATCTGCGCCCCGTGAAGGTCGCGAACGCACTCATTGCACACTCTCCGCTGAAGCCTGAGCTTGTGCGCGGTGTCGATCTCGTCATTGTGCGCGAGCTGATCGGCGGCATCTACTTCGGTGAGAAATGTGAGTCCGAGCAGGTGGACGGCGCAGAACGCGCGTGGGATATGGAGAACTACTCCGTGCCCGAGGTGGAACGCATCGCGCGCCTTGCATTCGAGACGGCGCGTCTCAGACGCTCTAAGGTCACGTCTGTGGACAAGGCAAATGTCCTTGCAACCTCGCGCCTCTGGCGGCGTACAGTGACGGCGCTCGCCGAGGAGTATGAGGATGTAAGGCTAGATCATCTCTACGTTGACAACTGTGCCATGCAGCTTGCCGTGCGTCCGACGCAGTTCGATGTGATCGTGACAGGCAACCTCTTTGGCGACATTCTCTCCGATGAGGCGGCAGTGATCGGCGGCTCGATTGGGCTCATGCCGTCCGCGTCCATCGGCACGGGCACGAGCCTCTTCGAGCCGATTCACGGCAGCGCACCCGACATTGCGGGGCAGGGGATCGCAAACCCGCTCGGGACGATCCTCTCGGCGGCAATGCTCCTGCGCTACGCGCTCCATGAGGAGGATGCGGCGGATGCTGTCGAGGCGGCGGTGGACGAGGCGCTCGCAGACGGCAAACGCACGGCGGACATCTACATTGAGGGAACAGGCTGCACGAAGGTCGGCACGCGCGAGATGGCGGACGCCGTGCTCGCGCATCTGTAAGCATATATAGCAAAAGGGAATGCCTGCGCGGCATTCCCTTTTGCTATGAAATCATGCGGGTGCGTGTCCCCGCATAATATACCTCCACCAAACAAACAGCGCAAGTACGATGAGAATCAACCCTGCTGTTGGAAAGAGATAGTGCATGCCAAGGTAGGTTGCGACCACGCCGCCGAGGAGCGGCCCCGTAACCCCACCGACCTGCTGTGCGGCGAAGAGCATGCCGAACACGCTGCCTTTCAGCTGCGCGGGCGTGTGCTGCGCAATCACGGCGTTCAGAGAGGGCTGAATCCCCGCGAGGAAGAGCCCCACGCCGAACTGCATCGCAGCGAACGGGAGCAGTGTCTCGGGGATGCCTTGCAGTGCGAGCATCGTGCCCGCGCAGGACATCGCGAGGCACATGGCGACGAAGTAGCTGCGCCGTGTGCCGAAGATGCCCCAGAGCGGCGCGGACATCGCGCCCGCAATGCCGCCGAGCGAGAACACAACGCCCGCGACGAGCACGATATTCTCCATGTCTCCCGCGAGGTGTTTGATGTAAGTTGTGATGACGGGCATAAGGATGAACGTCACCATCTGCGCGAGCGTGCTCACGATCATCATTGTGCGCAGGATGGGGATGCGCCAGAGATGCCACGAATTTTGTTCCTCCGCTGTGAGCGGCGCGCTCTCCTGCGGCATCGGAGGCTCCTTGATGATGAAGGTGAACGCGAGGAAGTTGATGAAGAGCGCGATACCGCCGATGTAGAAGCTCGCGCGCATGCCGAACGCCTCCGCGAGCACGCCGCCGAGCAGAGGCCCGACGACACCGCCCGCCGTCAGCGTTCCCTGCATGATGCCGAGTGAGAAGCCGAGCCGTTCGCGCGGCGCATAGAGCGTCATGATTGCAAGGTCCATCGGCCAGAGCCCCGAGGCAAATCCCTGAAAGATGCGTACCAATACGAGCTGCTCGGGCGAGGTGACGATGCCGCCGAGGAAGTAACTGAGGGAGATGAGGAGGCTCGCACGCATTGCCATGAGGCGTTTCCCCTTGCGGTCGGCAATGCGCCCCCAGATTGGCGCCATGACCGCCGAGACGAGGAAGGTCACGGAGAATGCCACGCCCGACCAGAGATTCACCGTCGCATCGTCAACGCCGAGCTCGCTCGTCAGATACATCGGCAGGAACGGAATAATCATCGTATAGCTCGCGGACATGAAGAGCACATTGCATGTCAGCAGCACGAGGACGACTTTCCAATTCATGAGCAGATTCTCCTTCCCCTAGTTCCCCTTCTGTATTCTACCACGTTTTGAGGAAAATGAAACAGGAAAAAGATAGGACAAAATACCTAGACGTTGATTTTCTGAAAATCTTGTGCTATAGTAATACAAACACGAAACATTTCATGCAGAAAACGCGCGTCAGCTGAGCCGCGCCACAAAATACCGCAACACCGTCTGCCGTGCGTCATTTGCGGCAGATTTTTTCGAAAGTAAGGATTGCTCATGAAACACATCGTCGTAGACCTTGAGATGAACCCTGTCTCGAAGGAGCACAGGGAAGTACGCCGAAAACTCAACGGGGAGATCATCGAGATCGGTGCCGTCCGCCTGAATGAGAACTTCGAGCAGGAGGACGAATTCCAGTGCTATGTCTGCCCCGAGTACGGGATGGTGAAGAAGCACATCACGGAGCTCACAGGCATCACGCAGGAGCAGGTCGCAGGACGCCCCGCATTCTCTGAGAGCTTTCACTCCTTCGTCGCATGGATCGGCGAGGCGGAGACGAAGATCTACTCGTGGAGCATGTCCGACATCAAGCAGCTGCGCAAGGAATGCCGCCTGAAGCTGCCCGCATTCGATGTAGGCTGGCTCGATGCGCGCTGGGTTGACCTGCAACAGGCCTTCGACGACCGCCTCGGGCTGCACAACAGCCTTGCGCTGAAGCATGCACTCGGCGCGATGGGGCGCAGATTCGAGGGCAGTCAGCACTCTGCACTCGCCGACGCCGTGAACACGAGCGCCGTCCTCGCACTCATGCAGGATGATGCGAAATTCCGCGAGACCATGCGCCCCGTTCTCGAAATCCTAGAACCAAGCGAAGGGCTCTCCGACGCGATCGGCGATCTCTTTCCCGATCTGGAAAAATTGAAGAACAATTTGTAACGCAGAACGGATTGCCGCATGCAGAACGCGTGCGGCTTTTTGATTTACAAAACAAAAAAGCCGCCCCTCTGGGCGGCTCATACAGTCGAATTGGTGGAGATGAGGAGAATCGAACTCCTGTCCGAAGATAATACTACATGGATTTCTCCGAGCGCAGTCTGTGCTTTGCTTTAGGCGCGGCGTCCCCCGCAGACAGGGTACGATGCGCCGATCACGATGAAGTTCCCGTGAGAGTTATCGCGCGATGGCTCTCAGGTATCCCGCAGTTGACCCCTGTATCCCTCCGTGCGGGAGGCAGACGGAAAGGGGCTGGCTTAAGCCGCCAGAGCGTAGTCTTCGTTTGCTTTTATGTTTAAATAAAAGTTTCACCTTACTAACGGGGTGATGACCCCCCGGCTCGCTGTCCACATACTACCCATCCCCGTCGAGACCATTACATCCCCGATAATGGGAGGAATCGCTGATAAAATGAAGTCGGTCAGATTGGTGCAGATTTTTTATCCTGTCAAGGAAACAAACCGGACGCATAGCAAGAGCTATGTGGAGGATTTGTTGACAAAGACAGGAGGAAAAAGATGTGCCAAGATGTCCGTGCTGAATTTATCAGTGCTTCCGAGAGCATATGCGCTTGTCCATATAATAGCAGAACGAATACAATCTGTCAAATCCCTTGCAAGATGGAAAAATTTTTAGTATCATATAAACGTATGAGTCTATGTCAGTGTCCGAGGAGGATATGACTTGCAAAAAGAGAGAACGCTGGCTGCGCGTGTAGTCTACGATGGAATCGGGCTGCACTCGGGAAAGCCGGTACATATGGAACTCGCTCCGGCAGCACCGGGGTCGGGCATACTGTTCGCGCGCTCCGATCTGCCCGAGGCTGTGCCCGTCCCTGCGACGGCGGCACATGTGACGGCGACGCTGCGTGCAACGACGATCGGTGCGGGCTCGCTGAAGTTCTTTACGATTGAGCATCTGATGAGCGCCCTGCACGTGCACGGCGTGGACAACTGCCTCGTCCTGCTCGATGCGGAGGAGCCGCCCGTGGTGGACGGCAGTGCACGCACGTTCTTCCGCCTGATTGCGGAGGCGGGCACAGTGGAGCAGGATGCAGAGCGGCGGGTGACGGTGATTGACCGCATCTATCGCGTGGACGACGGCAGTCACTTCATCATGGCTCTGCCCTATGACGGGCTGCGCGTCTCGTTCACGTCGCTGAACGATCATCCGCTGATCGGCGTGCAGTACTACGATCTCGAGGTCACGCCAGAGGCGTATGAGAAGGAGATTGCGCCCGCGCGGACGATCGCCTATGAGAAGGAGGTCGCAGCGCTGCAGGCGAACGGCCTCGGTCTCGGCGGCTCGCTCGAGACGGTGATCGTCTACAACGACGAGGGATGGATGAACCCGTTGAACTTCCCGAACGAGCTCGTTCGGCACAAGATCCTCGATGTACTCGGGGATCTGCGCCTGGCGGGCATGATTCGCGGTCATATCATAGCAGTTGCGTCGGGGCACGCACTCAATACGGCGCTGGCGAAACAGATTGCAGAGGAGAGGGAATAGCATGACTTTGGACATCAATGAGATTCAGCAGATTCTGCCGCATCGTCCGCCGATGCTGCTCGTGGATCGGATTACGGATCTGGTGCCGTTCAAATCGGCGACGGGGATCAAGTGCGTGACGATGAACGAACCGTTCTTCCTCGGACATTTCCCGGGACATCCGATCATGCCCGGCGTACTCCTCCTCGAGGGGATGGCGCAAGTGGGCGGCGTCACCATGCTTTACCCCGAGGAACATCGCGGCAAGATCGCGCTCTTCGGCGGAATGGAGAATGTGAAGTTCAAGCGCCCCGTCGTGCCCGGCGATGTCGTCGTGACGAAGGCGGAGCTCGTGCGCGTGCGCGGTGTCTTCGGTGTGCTGCACGCGGATGCCTATGTCGAGGATGAACTCGTTGCCTCGGCGGATTTCAAATTCGCACTGAAAAACGGGGATGAGCTCTAAAAACTGAGCTATAAATGCAGGAAAACCGGACATAATCCACCGATAAACAGGATTATTCGGAGAATGCGGCTGATTTTCCGAGGTGAATACACAGCCTTCCTGCCGGATGATAAGAGAGAGTGGAAAATGTCTGCCCTAAATTCGTTTGGGGCTGAAGGAGTTGAAATAGATGACAGGCAGCAGCAAGGTTATTGCCTACATCCATGAGACGGCGGTGATTGCACCGACAGCACGCATCGCAAAGAACGTGGAGATTGGTCCCTATGCGGTCATCTCGGATCATGTCCAGATCGGTGAGGGGACGAAGATCGGCCCGCACGTTGTGATCAAGGAGTGGACCCAGATCGGCCGTGACTGCCATATATTCCAGGGCGCATCCATCGGTGAGGTGCCGCAGGATCTGAAGTTCAAGGGCGAGAAGAGCTATACGTTTATCGGTGACCGCACGACGATCCGCGAGTGCGCGACCGTGCACCGCGCGACGGGCGAGGGTGAGGAGACGCGCATCGGCGACGATTGCTTGCTCATGGCGTATACGCACATCGCGCACAACTGCATACTCGGCAACCGCATCATCATGAGCAATGCGGCGATGCTCGCGGGGCACGCCATCGTTGAGGACGGCGTGGTCATCGGCGGCATGGCGGGCGTCCATCAGTTTGTGAAGATTGGGCGCAATGCGATGATCGGCGGCACGTCGAAGCTCGTGCAGGATGTCGTGCCGTTCACGATGGTGGACGGGCATCCCGCGCGTGCCGTGGGGCTGAACAGCGTCGGCATTTCGCGTGCGGGCATTCCCATCGATGTGCGCCGCCGCATCAAACAGGCATATAAGATTCTCTATCGTTCGGGGCTGAACCTCACGCAGGCGATTGCGGTCATTGAGCAGGAGGTGGACTCCTGTGAGGAGATCGATCATCTGCTGCGCTTCCTCCGCAACGCGGAGCGTGGGATCTGCCGCGAACGTCATGAGGATGAGTGAGGGATAATGATGGAAAAACTGGGTCTGCTCGCGGGTGTCGGACATCTGCCCGCCGCGTGCGCGCGTGCGGCGCGTGCGCTCGGCTACGAGGTACACGCGATCGCACTCCTGCCGGACTGCGATCCGGAGCTGAAGGATGCGGCATCGGTCTATCGTGAGATCAGCATCGGCTCGATTGCATCGATTCTTGCGTATTTGCAGCAGGAAGAGATCAAGAAGGTCACGATGATCGGCAAGGTGACGAAGGAACTGCTCTTCACGGGCGCAATCCAGCCCGACGAGATGCTGCGTGGGATGCTCATGCAGCTGCCGAACCAGAACGACGATACGATCATGATGATGTTCGTCGGAGCGCTGATGAAGGTCGGCGTGACCCCGCTTGACCAGACGGCACTCATCCGCCCGCTGATGCCTTCGGCAGGAGTGCTGACGAGCCGTCAGCCGACGGACGCCGAGCGTGCGGATATGGAGTATGGACTCCAGATGGCGCGCGAGATCGGGCGTCTCGATGTCGGGCAGACCGCCGTTGTGAAGAATCGTGCGGTCATGGCACTCGAGGCAATCGAGGGAACGGATGCTTGCATTCGTCGCGGCGGTCAGCTCGCGGGCGGCGGTGCGGTCGTTGCAAAGGCTGCGAAGCCGCAGCAGGACAGCCGCTTTGATGTGCCGGCGGTCGGACTTGATACGATCGAGTCTCTGGTTGCAGCAAAGGCGGCGGCACTCGTGATCGAGGCGGACAAGACTCTCTTCATTGACAAGGAACGCGCAGTTGCGCTTGCCGAGGCAAACGGCATTACGATTGCGGCGATGTAAGGCAGAATACTGTGATGTTGGTGCGAGCGTGCGAT
>NZ_ALKG01000021.1 GCF_000286455.1 Selenomonas sp. FOBRC6 | reverse complement strand
CCGATTCGCCGATGAATTCCTCGCCATGAAACGTCGCGCCCCGCACGGGGCGCGTGGATTGAAACGATGCCGTACTGCCACGAATACGCGAGATACTCAGTCGCGCCCCGCATGGGGCGCGTGGATTGAAACAGTCGCATCAAGTCCGCGCTCGACATTGACACTGTCGCGCCCCGCATGGGGCGCGTGGATTGAAACCCGCCCGTCACCTCGTAATCTGCGAACGTGTCCGGTCACGCCCCGCGTGGGGCGCGTGGATTGAAACAAGGCGCTGGCATATATGTACCCTCATCTCGATGTCGCACCTCACATGGGGCACGTAGCTCGTCCTATCCACTGGACTACGAGCGTATATGTACGACCTTTATAGAATAGCAATGAAAGAGTAGGTAAATATTTTCCGGTCGCTATAAAATCGTTCATTGTTTCTGGTATAATAATAAAAAGTGTTTTATCGGGGAGTCACTGTGACGATCGGAGGCAAGGATGAGCGTTATCTTTACTCTTTTCTACGCATTTATCGTGATAGTAGTATATCTTCTGATTGCGGTGATGATTCTTTGTTTCCTTTTTCTTGTTGTAAAAAGTGTTTTTCTATATATAAAGTGCGCTTGTGTATTTGTTTATCGACGATACGGTAAAAAGAAGGTCTCTGAACCTTCGCGATTCTGGTTCACCCTGCCGGACGGCAGGAGGCGGTATCTTCCTTAGTTACTCTACGGTTTACATCGATGGGGGAGGATTCCAAAATTTGCCCATCCTGCCCCCTTGCGCACCGTCCCCAAACATGATATACTAACCCCTGTCGCGTGAGCGTGTGCGTCTTTCGTGCGCGCTTGCATAAGAATAACTCTGCCGCCGACATGAGCGGCGGCCAAAGACCGAAGAGGAGGTGATTTCGTGAGATTGTACGAAGTCATATTTATTGTGAAGCCGATGGAGGAAGAAGCGACAAACGCCGTCATCGAGAAGTTCACGAAGCTCATTCAGGCAAACGGCGGTACGATTGAGAAAGAGGACCGTTGGGGCAAGAAGCGCCTTGCCTATGAGATCAAGGACAACAGTGAAGGATACTATGTTCTGCTGTACGTCAATGCAGAGCCCGCCTGTGTCGCCGAGTGCGACCGCGTGATGAAGATCACGGACGAGCTGCTCAAGCACATGATCGTCCGTGCGGACGGCGTCGAGGAGTAATCGATAACGGGCATCCATCCAGGAGAGACAAACCGATGAACAGAGTCATACTGATCGGTCGCCTTGCACGCGACCCGGAGATTCGCTACACACAGAGCGGCAAGGCATTTTGCCGCTTCACGATTGCGGTGGATCGTCGTTTTTCGCGAGCGGCTCAGCAGGAGGGGCAGCAGACGGCGGACTTCATTCCCGTCACATGCTGGGAAAAACTGGCTGAGATCTGCGGAAACAATTTGACGAAGGGACGCCGCGTCGGTGTGGAGGGGCGCATTCAGGTGCGCAGCTACGACGGCAGCGACGGACAGCGCAAGTACGCAACGGATGTTGTAGCGGATAATGTGGAGTTTCTCGATTCGAAGAATGCCGGAGGCTCTTCGGGCGGCTATGACGCACCGATGGATCGCAGCGCAGCACCCGCCGCAGGCGGTGCTGCACCGGATATGATGGGACCCGTGATTCCTGACGACGACATTCCATTCTGAGCGGCTGACGCTCAGTACATCCCGTGATGAGGAGGGACAACGAAATGATGAAACGAGATCGAGGCCGCAAGCCTCGTCGCAAGGTCTGCTCGTTCTGCGTGGACAAGGTAGATCATATCGACTACAAGGATGCCGCAAAGCTGCGTCGCTTCACGACGGAGCGCGGCAAGATTCTGCCGCGCCGCATTTCCGGCAACTGTGCAAAGCATCAGCGGCAGGTAACGCTCGCTATCAAGCGCGCACGTAATATTGCACTGCTTCCGTTTACGGCGGAATAAGCAATAAGGGATCACCGTGTGATTTCCTCAAGCGTCGCACCTTTCGAGGTGCGGCGCTTTTTGTATAAAG